>JAFZIX010000276.1 GCA_017554135.1 Bacteroidales bacterium
AATCTAGAAAACAATGATAATAGAAGCCACCAAAATCCGCAAATCATTCGACACGCTGCAAGTACTGAAGGGCGTGGACTTCGCGGCCGAGCGCGGCGAAGTCGTCTCCATCACCGGCGCATCGGGCGCAGGCAAAACCACACTGCTGCAGATCCTCGGCACCCTCTCCACCCCGGATAGCGGCACCCTCACCATCGACGGCACCGACGTTCTGGCCCTCGGCAGCAAAGAACTCGCCGCATTCCGCGGCCGGAGGATAGGATTCGTCTTCCAGTTCCATCATCTTCTGCCGGAATTCACTGCGCTGGAAAACGTGATGATCCCCGCTCTCATTGCGGGTCGATCCACCAAGGAAGCCAACGCATCCGCCATAGAACTGCTTGATACTGTGGGTCTTGCGGAACGCATCTCCCATAAGCCCTCGGCACTCTCCGGCGGCGAGCAGCAGCGCGTCGCCATCGCCCGCGCCCTGGTCAACAAGCCCGCCGTGCTCTTCGCAGACGAACCCACCGGCAATCTGGATTCCGCCACTAAGGAGGAGATCCACCGCCTCTTCTTCGACCTCCGGGACCGCCTCGGCCAGACCATCATCATAGTTACGCACGATCCGGCCCTTGCCACCCTCTGCGACCGCTCGCTCACCATGCGCGACGGTTTGTTTATTTCAGAATAGTTTCCGCTACATTCCAGCCTTCTACATGCACCACGGGCCGGGCGGGCGCATCGGCGCGCGCGATTTCCAGCGTCACGGTCTGAGACTCGCCTGGCTCGAGGCTGAAATAGTTATCCGAAGTAAAAGTATACGGCACAGGCAGGCCGTCATCCCCCAGCAACAACACCTCGTTGAAGAACGCGATGCGCGAGGAGCCGTTCTTCAGCGTCACATCGAAATACAGATTCCCGGCATCCGAACGCTTCTTCAGCGAAGCATTCACCTTGGCGGAAGGCATAGAAGCCAGCGACTGGAACCCCGATGCGCAAGGCCCGGTCAAGGTCCCCGCCTTGTAGTCATCGCTCGAACGCCAGTAGAAATTCTTCGACAGCACCTTGCCCTTAGCATCCCGGCACTCCAGCGCGATAAAATGCACCGGAGTAATCTTGTCGGGAAGATTCAGGCTAAGCGCATCGCACTTCACTCCATCCGCCGGAACATTTATCCCGTGTACGGTCCAGGTGGCTATCTTCTTGCTGTTCAGGTCGTAAAGCCGCGCGATCACGGTCAGGTCCGAAAGCGAAGTCAGGCGGTCGTTATACACCGAAACGGTATTCTTCAGATAATCGAACTGCACATGCACAGGCTCCAGCGCATGCATGGTGTGATACAGCGATGCAGTGGGAATCAGGTACCAGTCCCACATGTGGTTCTTGATCATGGGGATGGGGCTGGCGTGGCTCCAGAACAGCGTGCCGGAGCAGTAGCGGTCTCCATACCATAATTTATTATAGTTCCAGACATCCCAGATGGCCTTGGAGTTCATCGCGCTCAGCAACTGGGTGCGCCAGCCATACTCCTTGATGTTCGCGGACTCGCCGTACTCATCCGCCAGCGCCTTCACCACGGTAGTCACCTTGCCGAAGCCGCTGCCGTCCAGGTAGTCCCAGACATACTGGTCCATCGGCCAGATCTCCTCCGGACGCAGGAACCTCTGCAGGGAGGTCCAGTGCGGCATGCCGGTGAATCCGTACTCCGGGTTGAATCCGTTCACGCGGCTGCCGCGGGGGGATGCCTTGTCCAAATAATGCAGCATGGGGTTCACCTGCACATACGGGCTGCCGTCGTGGATGCCATCGCACTCGCTCTGCTGCTGCCAGGGGCGCGTGCCGTCCAGTTTTTCTATAAGTTCGCGCGTGCCGCTGACCTCGGTGCTCTCGTTGGAAGCCACGTAGAACGCCACGCACGGATGGTTACGAACACGCTTGACGCTGGCCTCGACGTTTGCGAAATAGGTGGCCTTGTCGTGCGGATGGCGGGTATCCCCCGTCATGAAGAACTCTTCCCACACCAGGAATCCGTACTCATCGCAGAGTTGATGGAAGTAGTCGCTCTCCACGATTCCGCCGCCCCATAGGCGCAGGAGGTTGAATCCGCACTGCGCGCTCATCCGCAGCACCGCCGCCATGCGCTTGTCGTTATCCTTCAGCATCGCCTCCGGGATCCAGTTGCTTCCGCGGATGAAAATGGGCTTGCCGTTGACTACGAAGAGTTTGCTCTCGTCCGGGGTGTCGCGGGTAGCGACTATTTCGCGGATGCCGAAGGTGGTTTCGGCGGTGTCGCTGAGGATGCCGTCGTCGTAGACCTGCACCTTGAGTTTGTAGAGCGGATGCTCGCCCTTGCCCAGCGGCCACCAGAGTGCGGGGTTATCGATGCGCAGCTGGCGAAATTCTTTTGCGTTGAAGGTCACTTCCTGATCCTCTTCGCGATAGAGTTCCACCGTTTTCTCGAGGGTTCGGGGATTGATGCCGGGGCCGGTGACCTCTCCCACCACGCGCGCCTTATGCGTCTTCGGGCTGTCCACGTACCGGCTGCTGACCTCCACGCTGATGCTGAGCTCGGCCGAGTCATAGTCCGGATGCGCGAGTGCCGTCTTCACGAAAGGATGCCTGGCGGTGATGCTGCCGGTGGAGTAGAGGGAGATGCTGCGCCAGATGCCGGTGTTGCGGTCGCGGACGGCATCCCAGAAGGTGAAGTCCCAGCCGACGCTCATCAGCATGGTGGAGTTCAGGCCGATGTTGCCGTCGCCGCCGTTGTTGTATTCGCCGGGCGCGCCCCAGGTCTTCTTGCCGGGCCGGCCGGGGAAATCCACCGGATAAACCAGCACCGCCAGCGCGTTGCGGCCGCCGATGTTCGCGAATTCGGTGATGTCGATGTCATCGTCCCGGAACATGCCGGTGAGGGTGCTGAAGAGATGCCCGTTCACCCAGAATTCCGCGCGGTAGTTGATGCCCTCCGGATGCAGCCAGACCTTCTTGCCGGCGTACGATGCGGGGATGTCGAATTCCGTGCGGAACCAGTAGGTGTAGTAGCCGCGGCCCACCTCGTTGATGTCCGGGATGAGGCCTTTGGTGAGGCGGTTGTTGTCGGAGAAGTAGGGGTCCGGGAGGATGCCGTTTTCCACCAGGTTGGTGAGGACGGTGGCGGGGACCCGGGCAGGGAGCCAGTTGGCGTCGTTGAAGCCGGGGAGCGAGATGGTTTCGGCGGCTTTGCTGGCGGTCTGGCTTGCAGCGGCTTGGCTCGCGGCCTGGCTCGCGCCGGCTTGGCTCGCGGCGGCTACGGCCTTGTTTGCTTCAGCCACCTGCAGGGCGGCTACGTCCTGCCTACACATACGCCACTGCTGCCCCTCCGCAGAGTCAAAATAGATGCGGTCTTTTAGGCGGGCCTGGTTGGGGGACGGGGTGTAGCCGGGCGTGGCCTCCGCGGCCTTCTTTGCCGCCGCGGCGGCCGGTGCGGGCGCCAGGGCTGTGACCAGGAGCAATAGTGCGAGGAAAACGGTCTTTTTCATATACTTGTTGTTTTATTTGCTATTTTTGTGGTGTTCTACAAATATAATAAAATGAAAGGTTATTTCCTCGCCATACATCATACCATGCCGTTCAAAAAGAATTCATCCGTTCACAACCCACTACCGACTACACCCCGTAAAATGCAAGTTGTTGTAGTTCAGGGACTTACCAAAAACGCCCGTGCATTTTTACATAGGCGTTTTCGGCTAATAACCTTTATATCAGCACTTTACATTTTACGCCTGAGTTTGGTCGGGTGCACGTGCGGCAGTGGCTGGACTGCGGCAGAACGCGATATTATCGGCAACCCCATCCCCGGCACTGCGGCTATTAGCAACACTGCCGTTACCGGCGAGGCCACACCTAGCGCCACAACGGCCGCCCCCCGCATCCTGAGGGTGCTGACCGTCGATAACCCGGAGGATTCGCTGGTGCTGCGCATGTCATGTTCAGATCTGACGCCGGAGATGCTGGCATCCCCCGAATACACTGCGCTGGCGGGGCTGATGGTCGCCACCGTGACCGATCCTTCGGAAGATGGAGTAGGGATTGCCGGGCCTCAGGTGGGGATTTCGCGGCGGATCGTGGCTGTGCAGCGCTTCGACAAACCCGGCGAGCCCTTCGAGGTTTACCCTAACATCCGCATCATCGCCACCCGCGGCGACCTCTGCCCCGGCCCCGAAGGCTGCCTATCCGTCCCCGGCCGCCGCGGCAACGTCCTCCGCTCCCGCGACATCGACATCCGGTACACCCTGGCCCCCGCCGCTTCTGCTGCCGGCACTCCCCTCGCCCTCCGCGACACGGTCGAACGCATCCAGGGCTTCACCGCCGTCATCTTCCAACACGAATGCGACCACCTCGACGGCGTGCTATATATAGATAAGGTTATCCCCGGCTCTTTGCAGAACCGAAACTAAAACCGCCGCGTCACCTTAGGCTACTCTCGGCACAGCACCATCAGG
>JAFZIX010000277.1 GCA_017554135.1 Bacteroidales bacterium
GGCCTGCTGGGGGTTGTTGCTGATGCGGGCATCGGCCGTTGCCTGGGTGGCGCGGGAAGATGCGAGCCTCATATTCACGCTCACGATGTAGTTGTCGATGGAGGTGAGGATGGCTCCGCGCATGCTTTCGAGTTGACGGTCCAGGTCCTGCACCAGGTAGTTCTCTTCCGAACTGCTCTCCACCAGGCGGTTGCGCTGCAGAAGCGTGGTATTGAACTGGTTGATCAGGTTCTGGATGCTGGACTCCTTAAGCCCGGCATCTGCCGGAAGGAGTTTACCCTGCGAATCCCTGATGAAAGACAGGAGGTAGCGGGCGATGGAGAGTTGGTTGTTCAGTTCTATTATCTCCCGGTTTGCCTCCATCGAAACCTGCATGTCCATGCTGGCCGATGCGCCGATGTTAGGCATGCGGTTAGCGCTCTTGAAATTGGTGATGGTGTTATCCACATCGCCAAGTTCGGATTCTATAACCTGCAGACGTTCGGAGATGAACTCGTTGGTGCTGGTGGTAATCTGGTTCTTGTCCTTGATCCAGTTCTCGTTGTAAACGTTTATGAGCATGCTCAAGGTTTCCACCGCGCGCTGGGTGTTCACATCGTTCATGGAGAGGTCGATTACCGTCGCCTGCTTGTTGGCGAGGCCGACTTTCAGGGCCCCGGCAAAGCGCCTGGCCGCGGAATAATAGCCGGAACGGGTAATATGGAGGGGGGCCGAGAGGGGCGCTACTCCGGGATTGGAACCGGCTCCCATGAGGATACGGCCCAGCGGGGTTTCAAGCGTGTCGCCGATGGCGCCGCTCACGGTGGTTTCCTTATCAAGGTCTCCGGCGTTAAGTTTGAAACGATGCAAGGTATACTTTCCTTCCTCTTCCGGAACAACGTCCAAAGTGGCATAATCGCTGTTGCCCAGGTCCAGGAAATTTACCGTCAGCGGCAGCGAACTGCCATAGAGGGTGCGGTCGTAAAAACGATGGTCAAGTTTGTACTCGGTTTCCAGATGGAGGCGTTTCACCACCTCTATCATCATATCCGGGGATGCAAAGTTGATGATTTCGTTGTTCACGTTCACGTTGCTGGTCACCAGGCCCAGATCCGAGAAGGAAGACTGTATGTCGCTGCCGATGGAGCGGCCCTTGGCATCTTCCTTAATGAGAACAGAGGCCGAGCGGGTGTAGACCGGCGGAGTTTTAAGGATATAAAGGGCCCCAAGGGCCAGGCAGACTAAAACGGACAGCACGAACCAGGGCCAGCGCCGTATGCACATGGACCAGAGGTCCAGCAAGGTCATCTGCTGATTATCCTGCATGGAGGCAGCGTTATTGTTGAAAGATGTTTCGTTCATATCTTTTTACCTTGAAAGGATGAGAAGAACAGACGTGGTGATGGAGGTGATTGAAGACACCAGCGACAGCCAGAAGGACGGGGTGAGCGGAGAGTTGCCCATAACGGTGGACTCCCTCATGCGCTTCTTGTTAGGAGTGATGTAGATGAGATCCCCCTGCTGGATATAGTATGCCGGCGAGGTGTAAATAGTGCTGGATTGAGTGAGGTCTATGGTATAGACTTTCTCGTGGTCGGTGCCGGAATCCCGGATAACCATCAGGTTCTCGCGCTGGGCATTGATTGTCATGTCTCCCGCAAGGGAAATGGCATCGAAAAGGGTGAATTCGTCACGGTCGATCCTGTAGCGGCCGGGGCGGGCGACCTCTCCAAGAACAGAAAAACCGAGGTTCATGAATTCTACGGTCACTACCGGGTCCTTGATTTGCTTGCTCTCTACCAGAAGTTGCTTGATATATTCGCTGGTTTCTGCACGCGTCTTGCCGAGCAGGTTGATCTTGCCGAGCACCGGGAAGTCGATGAAGCCCTCGGAATCCACGGTATAGCCGGAAATCATCTGGCTGGATGTCATGCTGCCTACGTTGCCGCCGCTGGTAAGGGACATGGATTCACCCATTCTGCGGCTGAAATACGGCAGGTTGAACATGGCGGAAACCTGAGGATCCAGGCCGTTCACGACGACGGATATCTGGTCCATGGGCTGCAGCCTGATGGGAGTCGTGGGTGCAGTGGTGATATCCATTTCATTGCTCACATCCTGCAGATACGCAATATTTTTTGGCGTGCCACACGCAGCCACAAGCGCCACCGCCGCCGCCAGAATATAGAACTTGACAAAAGACTTAGTCATATTTAAAAACTATTTGTTTTTACTATAAACACCTTTAATCTTGCAAATTTAACAAAACTCCGCAACATTTGCAACTCATTCCCGCCCTCCCCCTCATGCCGGACCCGATCCGGCATCTCCTTCCCCCCAATGCACTAACAATGGATTCAGTGGAATCCTTCTGGGGTGGCCGTTATAACCTTGAATCTTATAATCTTCCGCCGTGTCCACCGGCAGTAGTTCCTCCAAACGGGCGTTGAGCACCGACGCCTTTTCGCTGAACGAATTATCCTGCAGATTCACCAGCCGCCCGACGCGCGCTCTGATGACATCAACAGAAGTATTCGGGCAGATGACGGCATAAATCTCCTCCAGTTCCTGCCGGTACCGGTCCCGCTGCTTGAGCAGAATGCCCTCCGGATGCCGCAGGAAGAGGATGAAAAGTGCCTTAACCAAAGGCCTGAGCGGCAGTTCCGGGCCATCCGAAGCGCCCATACGGATTATGTAATGCCGGTCGATATAAAGATCCACCTGCTCCGCCGCGGCAGGCTCCATTTCTGCGGCGCCCGCAGATACGCCAAGCGCATTCAGCCTTTCCTGCACTTTCTCCATCAGCGCCAGCAACTCCTCCGCCTCCATCCGCTCCAGCATGCCGCCATAATCCGCTGCCGGTTCCCCAAGCACCCCCCGGGCGCCGGAGAGTAGCAGCCACATCAGTTGCGCCTCTATGCTTCCTCGTTTTATCATGATATAAAGGTACGCAGAATCGCACGAACTGCCAAATCCGACGGGCCACTCCCATAGCAAAACAATCGACATTTCCAAACAATTACAAGCTTGTAATCGCTTGAAATCACCATAATTCTGAAAGAAATTTGTGCCTATGAAGAAGCGGCACAACATAGTTCTCAACCCGATGGAGCGCACTCTCTACCGGCTATTCCTCGCTCACCCTGAGGGGTTTTACTCCGATAGCCTCCCGGCATATTGGAAGGAACTCTGCAGCATCTACGAGCAGGAATCCCGCTTCGATGATAAATCCCTTCGAGAAGGCGCTCTGGATTCACTCTGCGCCGAATCCAAAACTATATTCTATTGCACCGTCTCGCGAATAAAGCGCAAGTTCGTTGAAGCCCTCGGCGCCCGCAAAGCCGCCAATTATATCATAAAACGCGACAAAACAGGGCTTTACCGGATTAAAGCGACGTTAGGCTAAATCAATTGCAGCCTTCCCGTCAAAGGCCAAGTGCTCGTTCTGGAACACGTAGCCCAACTGGTTGCAAAGTAGTGTTGTATCTCCAATCTTGGTGCCTGATCCTCCGGCAAAGTGCGTGTGCCCATATATCCAGTATTCCACACAGGAGCCCTCAATGAAGGCATCCATGTCCACTTGGAAGGCCGAATTCAGCGCGCCGCCCGGGTAGCTGTTAAACTCCGGTCGCAACGTCGGGCAATGGTGGGTAACGACAATCTTATGCGCCACCGTTGATATCTCCAGTGCTCCCGATAGCCATTCCACACACTGTGCATGCAACTCATCAACATCGTACACGCAGAAGCGGTTTCCATTCAGCTTCCCGTACCGATAATCGTTCATCCCTTGCTGCACGGGCCACAGGCATGTCGGGTCAATCTTGGTCCAGAGAGTCGTGAAAAACAGTTCCGTATCCTCCAGTACAACGCTCCGATTATTCAGGTACCGGACATTCGGCCGAACCTCCAGTTCATAATCGGACATCGTGCGGCCGATGTCAAACCCGCCGTAGAACTCGTGATTCCCCGGCACCACGAACGTCTCCCGGAAGTGCTCCGCACACCAGTCCCAGAACGGCCGATTCCACATCTTCCGGTCCCCCAGGTACGACACATCCCC
>JAFZIX010000278.1 GCA_017554135.1 Bacteroidales bacterium
CGCAATTTACCGGACGATCTGATCCGCGGAATTGCCTCGCGGGGAGGGGTGGTTTGCATGAGTATTTTCCCCTGTTTTTTGAGTGATTCCTTTGCCGATTTCGACGATGATAATCCGGACGGAAGAGCCATGCCGGAGATGGATCTTGTGCTCGATCATATCGACCATGCGGTGAGAGTCGCGGGGGTGGAAGGAGTAGGTTTCGGCACCGACTACGACGGCATAAATCACACTGCAAAAGGGCTAGAAAGTATTGAAAAATTCCCTCTTTTGGTGGAGGGGCTCAAGAAGAGAGGTTATGGAATGTCTGAAATAGAGAAAATGGCTTCCCAGAACCTTCTACGTGCGATTTCGGGCGTGTGATAAGGTGTAATTATAGTAAATAAATGTAAAAGTAACAAACTTGTTATGTTGTTTAACAAATTTGTTACTTTACTTGTATTATAGCAAATTAGCTATTTAATGATGTAACGCCTCAGATAATCGAGAGCAGAGGCTGCAAAGCGCTCAATATTGCGCTTCCTGTCCCCTTTATATTGGAATCTTTTGCTGCATGTTCCGGCTGGTCCGGACACTCCGACCCACACTGTTCCGGCTGGTTCGTGCTCGTCGCCATAGGCATCCGCCCAGCCCGTCGTCGCCACTGAAAAAGTGCTTCCTGTGACGCGTCTTACACCCTCCGCCATGGCCTCTGCGACGGCGCTGCTGACTATGCCTTTTTCCTCTATGACGGAGGCCTTCACGCCTAGTATTTTCTGCTTGATTTCGGGGGCGTAGGAGGTGACCGAACCGAGGAAATAATCGGATGATCCGGGCACCGTCGTGATAAGGTGTGCTATCTCTCCGCCGGTGCAGGATTCGGCTACGCTGAGGGTGCTTTCGGAGGCCTTCAGGAGGCGGCCTATGACGGCCTCCAGGGTGTCGTCCTGCTCGGAGTACAGATTATCCCCCAGAAGGGGCTTAAGGGCCTCTATACGCTCGTTAACGCGGCTTTCTGCGTCTTCCCCCGCATTATATAAGGATATGCGCAGGCGCACGCCTGTGAGGGGATTGGGGAGGTAGGCCAGGTGCATGTCTGCCGGGAGGCTGTCTTCCCAGGGGGCTATGAGTTCCGACAGGGCAGACTCTGCAAGGCCGTAAGTCATTATCGTTTTATGATATATACTTTCTAACTTAAAGTGCTGCTTTATATCATCGATCACATCCGGAAGGGCGGCCTCGGTCTCAAAAGGTACCCCGGGCATGGCGTATAGTACGGCCGGATGACCGAAGCGTTCGGCAGGGAAGCGGAAGACCATGATAGGGGCTGTGCCCCTGCGGTTGACTATGACCTCGCATGTGTCCGGCACCAGGGCCTGGCGGATGTTGATGTTCAGCACGTCCAAACCTCTGGCTTTCAGTATCTTATGCACTATGGCCTCCTGCTCCTCATGCTTCACGTAGGCATGGCTGCCGGAGAGGTCTGCCAGGGCGTCCTTGGTGATATCGTCCTTGGTGGGGCCCAGGCCTCCGGTGGAGATGACTATCTCATTGCTGCTCAATTCGTTAGATAGAAGATTGATGATCTCTGAGCGCTCATCTCCGAGGGAGAGCTTGTGGATCGTCCGGACGCATATTGCGCCCAGGGCACGGGAGATCATGGAGGAGTTGGTGTCGACGATCTGTCCGATGAGGATCTCGTCGCCTATGGTGCAGATGGATGCTTTAACCGAATTCATACGGTCAAAGATACCAATTATTCCTTATTGTTGTTATACTCTTCGAAGGTGCCGTCTGTGTAAAAGACAAGAATCTTGGATATATTCTTTTCTTTTGTAGAAGTTTGACGAGGTTTATCTAAAGTAATACTTTTGATAGGCTCAACGCGATCCACAAATAGATCTTCAGCCGGCATTTCGCTTGCCGCAGCAGGGGAGACCTGCACTGCAGGGGCCTCAGAGGACGTTTTATACATCTTTCCACGACCTGTAATGAACCATTCAATGTTCAGGGAAGGGTAGCGCCTGGCAACACTTTCGATAAATTCGAAGCCTGGTTTGTTCCTTCCGGCCAGAATATGGGAGATGCTGGCACGCGCGACGTTGATGCTGTCGGCAAACTGGGACTGAGTCAGGTTCTCTGCGCTCAAAAACTGCTGAAGACGGTCGTTCATAATCGTAAACAAATTTTTACAAATGTAAGAATAATTTTTGTAAAAACAATGGTTTAATATTGTAAATGTAAATAGGGGAGAGGAGGCCATATGGGTATAAAATACCTAGAATTTACTATAGATATTTCTATGTAAATACTTGGGAATCTTTCTATTAATTGGCCGAAAATAGGCCTAAAAGCAGCCAGGGCTCTCCGTAAACAGTTGCTAGAGGGCTTTTATTTTATGTTCTGCTATAAAGTTAGTACGATAACTAACTGATAACCAATATAATAACCTTAATTATTTTTAACCATAATATTTTCTTATATATCATGTTTTATTTCTGTAAAACAATAACCTAAAACATTTGTAAATTGGTAAAATGTGTCGCATGAATTTAATATTTTTAACAATCAAAACAGTATTTCCGCCTGGTTTTTGCACGCCTTCAAAAAGACCGAATAATTGATTATCTTTGTATTTATAATGATACCTGACATTCACATCGAGGATTATAACTATCCCCTGCCGGACGAGCGGATCGCAAAATACCCTCTCCCTCAGCGGGATGCCTCCAAACTACTTGTATATAAGGACGGTACGCCCCGCGAATCCGTCTTCTGCAATCTTCCCGAATACCTTCCTGAGGGCGCTCTGATGGTCTTTAACGACACCAAGGTGGTGCCTGCCCGCATGCACTTCAGGCGCAGTACGGGCGCGCATATCGAGATCTTCTGCCTGGAACCGGTGTTCCCCGTGGAGTATGCCAGTTGTTTTGCTGCCACCGGCTCATGCCGCTGGAAGTGCGTTATCGGCAATTCAAAGCGCTGGAAGGATGATATTCTCTTCTATGACTGCCCTGCAGATTCGGCTCTGGCGGCCATGGAACTGAGTGCATCCCTCATCTCCCGGGATGGCCAGACAGGGGTTGTGGAGTTCAATTGGAAGGGTGGGGAACCCTTCTCCCGCGTGCTGGAGGAGTGCGGCCAGGTGCCCATCCCCCCGTATCTGAACCGGGAAACGGAGGCAATAGACCTGGAGCGGTACCAGACGCTTTACGCCCATATCAGAGGTTCCGTTGCCGCTCCTACTGCCGGCCTTCATTTTACTGAAGAAGTGCTTGAGGCAATCCGTGCCAAGCATATTGATACTCAAAATGTTTGTTTGCATGTAGGTGCTGGGACTTTCCTGCCGGTAAAGAGTTCGAATGTGGCAGATCATCCTATGCACCGTGAGCCCTTCTCGGTCAGCATCGGGCTGCTGCGGAAACTCCGGGATAACGGTTGCAAATGCATCGCCGTCGGCACAACATCAGTCCGCACGCTGGAGTCCTTATACTATGCGGGCGTGTCCATTATCGAGAAGGGGGAGCCGGAAGACATCGCCCAGTGGGCGCCTTATGAGCGCGAGTATCCCTATTCTACAGAGGAGGCCATCGACGCCATCATCTCCTGGCTCGAGGCAAAATCCCTCCCGGAACTGCGTCTGGGCACGAGAATCATAATCGTGCCGGGCTTCAGGTTCCGCATCGTGGAGATGATGGTCACCAACTTCCATCAGCCGGAAAGCACTCTTATCCTGCTGATTTCCGCTTTTGTTGGCGGAGATTGGAAGACTATTTATAACTTTGCACTCAGCCATGGCTTCAGGTTCCTGAGTTACGGCGACAGTTCCTTATTGTTCAGAAACGCTTGAATTATGGAAGAATTCGAAAATATCCAGCCATATAACGACGAAGAGGCTGTGGCCGCTCTTCAAAAACTTGCGCGTCATCCGGCCGTGCTGGTTATCAGCAAGTATATCTTCCCCGAATTGCCCATCAACACTCTCAAGAAGATGTTGCTGGACGTTAAGGGCGTGGATGATTTCCAGCACCAGATAGTCTCCAAGGCCGTTAGCGTCGTGGTAGGCAGGTCCTCATCCGGCTTCACCTACGAAGGCGTGGAGAATCTTAAGGGAATCGGCGGCACCGGCAAATACCTGGCAGTTTCCAACCACAGGGATATCGTACTGGACCCCGCTCTCACCCAATGGATGCTGCTGCAGAACAACCTGCCTCTTACAGAGATCTGCGTTGGCAACAACCTGCTTGCGAACGGGGTGGTGGAGACTCTCCTCCGCTCGAACCGCATGATCACGGTAATCCGCGGCATCTCCGCCAGGGAGGTGTATCTTTCCTCGCAGATCCTGTCTAAATTCATCCGTTCCGAAATCACCTCCGGCAAGAGTTCCGTGTGGATCGCGCAGCGCGAGGGGCGCACCAAGAACGGCCTGGACGTGACCGAGCAGGGCCTGCTCAAGATGTTCGACATGAGCGGGGAAGGGGATTTCAAGTCCAACTTCGAAGAGTTGAACATAGTGCCTATGTCGATTTCCTACGAATACGAACCCTGCGCCTTCCGCAAGGCCAGGGAGATCCTCATCAAGCAGATGACCGGTGAATATCATAAGAAGGAGGATGAAGACATGCACAGCATCCTCACCGGCATACGCCAGTGGAAGGGCGGAATCCACCTCTGCGTGGGTGAACCCCTGACGGCAAAGGAGATAGAGCATGCGTCCTGGTACGACAAGAACGACCGCTACCAGGCCATCCGCCGTATCCTGGACGAGCGGATAATCTCCGGATATAAACTCTGGAAGACCAATTACATGGGCTACGATCTCATGAATGGCACCAGTAAGTATGCCGACAAGTATACCCAGGAGGATCTTGAGAAGTTCAAGGAGTACACCGAGCACAAACTGAAACGCACTGATAAGAAGCTCGACAAGAATGCCCTGAGGGATATTTTCTGGCACATTTACGGGAATCCTGTGGCTGCCAAGGAAGACTAAATGAAAATATTTTATATTTTTTTCTCACAAAAACGATTATATTTGCATCTATTAGATTGGAAATCATTTTAATTCGCGAATATGAAGAAACTTTCCATGGCAGTTCTTGCCGCCCTGCTGATGATCTTCCCCGTGAAGGTCGCTGCACAAGAATACGACACTCCCGTCGTCGCCCCTGAAATTCTGACAGTCCCCGAAACTGTAACCGAAGAAACTCCGGTTGAGACAAAGAAGGAGAAGAAGGTCAAGGAGAAGAAAGTCAAGGAGCCCAAGGTGAAGGAGGTTAAAGAGAAGAAGGTTAAGGGCGAGCGCTACTACGGCATTGCAAACCACGTCGGTATCGGCGCATCTGCAGGCCTCTGGAACGGTATTTCCGCTGAGGCGGGTATTCCTATCGGAGGTCATCTCGCAATCCGCGGCGGATACAACTTCATGTCCAGTGTATGGGGCTATGAGAGGACTCTCGACCTTGGCACCATCACCGACAACGACAACAACACCTATGATCTGAGCAACATCCCCATCAAGGCGGAACTCTCCACTCAGTATTATGCATTGGCAGACCTCTACCTTTCCAAGAAGGGAGGTTTCCATGTTACCGCCGGTATCTTCGGAGGCGAGAGCCTTGCCCATGTTACCGCAGATCTCACCAATGTCTCTCAGATCACTCCCGATGACTACGGCACCCTCTCCATCTCCTACAACGGTGCTTCCATCTCCACAGATGACAACGGCTTCGTGCATGCGAATCTGCGTCCGACCAAGACTTTGATGCCATACTTAGGTATTGGTTGGGGCCGTATCGTCAATATAGATAAGTGGCTCAGCCTGAGCCTGGATCTGGGTGTCATCAAGACCTCCGGCTTCGGCCTCTTCGTGCACGACTACAAGAACGACGTTGATTCCCCGATAACCAGTGCTACCGTAGAGCACAAGGATAAGTACGATTTCACCAACACTCCTTTCGTTGGTGCGAAAATCGGCAACCAGGAAGACCTCCTCGACCAGGCTGCAGCAGGCAAACTTCCTCTCATCGAGGATTTGCTCCCTTGCGTCAAGATCGGCGTCAATATCAGGCTTTTCTAATCGAATTCTATAATTAATCATCAACAATATGAAAATTTTCAAACTTTTCACCGTCGTTGCTATTGCAAGCGCACTGCTTGTTTCCTGCAACAAGAACAACACCGACAAACCCAAGCAGGAACCCGTTCCTTACGAGGCTCCCGCATATGCAGATGTTGCTGCTACCGTTACCTTCGAGGATGATGCTGTCGTTACCAAGGGTGGCGCTGTCGTCAAGTCCATCGAATTCACCGAGGCCGGCTATGCTATCATCATCAAGGAAGCAGTCAAGTCCGACGATGGTTCCAATGTCGTAGTTACCACTTACACATTCGAGCAGGGCGTCTATAAGATTCTCGGCTTCGGCAATGTTGAGATCAAGAGCGGAAAGGCTACTATCACCGCCGTTGCAGACAACGACAATGCCCCTTCAACTGAGGGCCAGGTTAATGCTACCGTCACTACCGGCTCTACCACCGGTGCAGACAAATCATACTTCTGCGCCTGGGAGATCATGACCACCAACATCAAGGTTGACGGTCCCGGCATCGGCTTCGACAAACTCTTCAAGGATCCTGCCGTCGCATCAGACCTGGAGGCTATTGCCAACTATGTCAACGAGAAGAAGAAGGTCATTGACGCTGATGAATTCAAGGGCTACAAGATTGAGTCCGTGTCCATCACTCAGGAAGGTTCCATCCTCGTCAAGTTCGCCAACGGCGTGAACTACTATGGCGATTTCAAACTTACCAGCAAGACCTTCACATATGAACTCGACATCGAGGGCAACTTCATGTTCAGCGCCAAGGCCAACGGTAAGATTGATTTCAATGAGGAAACCAACATCCTCACTCTCGTGGTCAACGGTACGTTCAAGTACAACAGCGATACCTACACCAGCGCTGTCACTCTTACCTTCAAGCAGAAGGCTGACATTCAGTAATTCAACAACTGATTCATTAAGGCGGGCACTGCGGTGTCCGCTTTTTTTTGTATCTTCGCGGCATGGCTTACAACAGTTCAGACCAGTACGATCCGCAGGTGACAGAGCAACTTGCCGCCCACGTTAAGGAAATCCTCCGCCTGATAGGGGAGGACGAGGGTAGGGAAGGGCTTCAGAAGACGCCTGAGCGCGTTGCAAAGGCGCTCCAGTTCCTCACCAAGGGATATGCCGAGAATGGGGCCCAGATCATCGAATCCGCCCTGTTTGAAGAGGATTACAAGCATATGGTGGTGGTGAAGGACATCGAACTCTTCTCGATGTGCGAGCACCATATAATGCCGTTCATAGGCAAGGCTCACGTGGCCTATATCCCGGATGGCAAGATTACCGGCCTGAGCAAGATAGCCAGGGTAGTGGAGGCTTATGCCAGGCGCCTGCAGGTGCAGGAGCGTCTTACCGAGCAGATCCGGGACTGCATCCAGAACTCCCTGCATCCCCTGGGCGTTGCCGTAGTGATAGAGGCAATGCACACCTGCATGAGCATGAGGGGAGTACAAAAAACCAACGCCGTAACAACGACGTCGGCTTTTTCAGGAGTTTTTCTTAAATCGGCCCGCACCCGCAATGAGTTCCTGGGCCTGATCAAGTAGTTTATTTGCTGATATTTACATTGAGTTGAGGGAAACTGAACTTGATTCCGTTTTCCGGGAGTTGCGTGTAAAGATTCTCGTTGATCCAGAAATATACATCCCAGTAATCGGAGGCTTTTACCCAGGTGCGGGTAACAAGTTCAATTGTGCTTTCCTTGAGGTTCAGCAGGGCTACAAAGGGATCTGCAGCGCCCGGAGTGTTTGCATCCAGGGCCTTGGGGTTGGACTTGATTATGCCCAGAGCCACTTCCTTGGCCTTTGCGATATCGTTGCCGTAGGCAATGTTCACGGTGATATCTACACGACGTAAGTCCTTGACAGAGAAGTTGTTAATGTTCCCGCTGGAGAGGGCTCCGTTGGGGATGAAAACAACTCTGTTATCCAGGGTGGTCAACTGGGTGCTGGTGAGGTTAACTGCGGTCACGGTGCCTATAAAGCCCTGTGCCTCAATGAAATCGCCGGCCTTGAAG
>JAFZIX010000279.1 GCA_017554135.1 Bacteroidales bacterium
ACGACTGGGGCGAAAGTGTAATTGGCCCTTACCCTGCCAATTTCTGGAGGACGTCCACGGCCACAAGTCAAAGTAAAGGAGAGCTGCATTATGTATTATATGGGCGTGCAGCATCCACGGTTGCCGGCACAGACAGTACAAGATTTGCAAAAGGTAGTGTCAACGGCATCGTTGGACTTATCCTATTCCCTGATATTTATGTCCATCCTGACGGAGTTGCAACTCCCTCCAATATCAATGTTGATGATGTTGATTATTCCGGGAACAACTATTCACTTTCCGACTGGACTAAGATGGAGCAGATGGGTTGTATCTTCCTCCCTGCAGCAGGAAGGGGCGTCAAAGGGCCTGCGGTCGAGCGTTATTCCGGGCATGCAGGCACAAATGTGAGTGGTTTCTATCGCATCAATAAGGGCGCACCGTCTGCCACAGATAACGCTTACCGTCTTGCCTTTACCGGTGGTCTGGATGCGACTGCTCCAACTATGAATACAAGCACCGGTAATCGCCACGAAGCATTCTCCGTCCGCCTCCAGCGCGACCTGCCGTAGTTAAAATTGTGCATTTATCAGCAACAGCGAGATTTTATGAACAGAAAATATCTGTCCCCGACATGCAATGCCATAAACCTGTGGCTTGACCAGTCGATTACATTAGTCAGCGATGTTGACTCCAATTCAGAAGATATGGAGTTCTTTTACGATGATGGTTCTGATCTTTAATCACTGGAAAACTATGAAGAAGAATCTTATCTCGCTGTTGCTGACAGCACTTTGCGGTTTAGTTTTTTCCTGCACCGCCATACAGGAAACCGACCCCATCTCCCCGGAGAAACCCATCGCAGGCGGCCTGACGCAGGTCATAACCGGCCAGTTGGATGAAAGCGACACCAAGGCCAACATCACCAACGCCGGTGTTTTCACCTGGACAGAATCCAAGGACATAGTTGCCGTTCATCTGTGCAATGACGGCGAAGGCATACACCGCTATATAGCATCCTCGGGCGCATCCGCATCCGCCGCATCGGCCGACTTCTCGGTCACCACAAGCGAGGCCGCCACTTACAGGGATGCCTTCGCGCTCTATCCTTCCTATTTGGTCGACTGCTCCAGCGCTGTCGGGCCTGCCAATTACGGCCAGGACGGATCTCCGCTGGACCTGAGCCTTCCGGGAAGTTATACCCTCGCCCAGGTGGCGGGCGTGCATACTCCGGTGGCGATGATCGCATCCAACACAGCAGGCGGCAACTGGAGTTTCAAGCACCTGGGCGCGATGCTGCGTGTCATCATCAATAACGTGCCTGGCAATACCGCAAAGATTGCCATAAGCATGCCCGGCAAAAAGATCTGGGGCGATTTCTCTATCCCCGCACCTGTAATACCCGGCACTTCCCAGTTGGAGACTTCCGATGATCCCGGATACGACACGGTGACTATAACGGACCTCAATTTCAATCCTGACACTCCGTTCTACGATGGCGTGCGCATCAGCATCCCCCTGCCGACGGGCACCTACCCGAGCCTTAGCATCATCTGCTATGACAGCAGCGACAATGTCCTCCGGCAGCAGATCGAGCGTCCGGTCAATTATACACTTCCCCGCCGTGGCGGCGCCCTGCTGACAGTAACTCTGGGCGGTGTTACCATCAATGCCGCCGGAGACCAGGTGGTCTTTGCCCCCGGCAACCTCCAGGCCTTCGTAACCGGCGACCATCCCATCGATACCGGCTATGTGAAGTCCGTGTCCCAGTGGCGGTTCGCCGAGAACCAATACGATGTCATCGAGGGAGGCAATACATTCGCAAACGACACTTGGGTAGACCTCTTCTCCTGGCAGGGTGCATCGAGTCCCATGGCGAAGTATTTCCCGAACTATGGCGTATGCACCTATGCATCTGCCGGCAACGATGATATCCCCAAGAATTACTACACCAACGGCGGTTCCTCAAATCGCGGCGAGGCACTTGCTTCTGACTGGGGAAATCTTCCCATCGACAACTATACCCCCGGCACCTGGCGCACTCCGGACAGCGCAACCTGGGAATATGTCTTCAATACCAGGGATGCTTCTACCGTGAACGGTATTGATAATGCACGCTATGTGCGCGGATACATCAACAGTTCGCTCCGGGGCATTATCCTGTTCCCCGACTACTACACCCACCCGGAAAGCGGGGTGACGGTGCCGAAAGCAGAAGGCATCAACAATCCTGCGAAGGCCGTCTCTTATTCCGCCGCATGTTCATTGACGTCCGAACAGTGGAAAGAGATGGAGAAACTTGGGTGCACCTTCATCCCCCTGGGAGGATACAGACAGGGTCTTACCTTCAACAAAGGCAATAGCAGCGGCACCAGTGCCGAGGCCCGATATTGTGCTAGCAACAGTTCCACCGGCTCGGCCAAGAAATGCTATTATTTCGGTTACACCAGGGATGCCCTGTCATTCTCCGACACCTGGAACAAGCCCAACGCGGGCAGCGTGCGTCTCATACGCGACATCCGCAGCGGTGTGACCGACAAGACCCTTGACACCGCACCTGACGTCACCGAGGCGGGAACCGTATTCGGATGGGTTTCCTGCAAAGGTAAAGGCGTGCCCGGAGTAGTGGTTTCCGACGGCACCATCTGCACTCAGACCAATGAAGAAGGTGTTTACAGCCTGAGTTCCGACAAGGCAAATGGATATGTCTTCATATCAACGCCTTCGGGATATGTGGCTCCAACCGTCGGTGTGCTCCCGACAATTCATAAGTTGACAAAACAGGCCGCCGGCACACCCGAACGCATCGACTTCGAACTTGTGCAGGATGGAGACCAGACCAACCACACTATGCTGGTGGTGGGAGATATGCACCTCGCCAACCGCTATAGCGATATTGCCGGTTTCCAACGCTTCACCGATGATGTAACCGCATACAAGGCTGCCAATGCGGGCAAGAAAGTCTACGCCCTGACCCTCGGAGACATGACATGGGATATCTACTGGATACCCAGAAATGAATCCGGCAACGCATGGGGTACCGGAGCCGGCGTGGGTTTCAAGGAGTACCTGACTCTCATCAATCAGAGGGTTTCCGGCATTCCGATCTATCACACTATAGGTAATCACGACCATAGCATGTTCTTTGCCGGTGACGTGGAGACCGTTAAAGATTACAAGCAGAATATCGCTCCTACCTACTATTCATTCAATATAGGCAACGTCCACTATATAGTGCTCGACGATATCCTCTGCACCAACACCGGCAATACTTCGGATTCCAGTTACGGACGCAGTTACAACACTACGGTGACCTCCGCCCAACTCACCTGGCTGGAAAGGGATCTTTCATACGTTTCTACCTCAACGCCTCTGGTAGTTGCTACGCACGCTCCCCTGTATCGCGAGGACGGAGTCACCAGAATCACGAATTCATCTGCCTTGATTGATATCCTGGACAATTATCCCGAAGTGCATCTGTTCTCTGGCCACACGCATAATATGTACAACATCGACAACAGGGCCACGAACCATATCTTCGAACACAATGCAGGTTCGATCTGCGGCTCATGGTGGTGGACATATCATTGCACGAAGAGCAATTCCAAGATCATTGTCTCGCAGGATGGCACGCCAGCCGGATACACCGTTCTGGACGTGGCGGACAAATCCTTCTCATGGCAGTACAAGCCGGTAGGCAGGGAGATAACCCACCAGTTCCGTTCCTACGACCGCAACGAGATTGCGATTACCAAGGCCAACTTCTATCCGAACTGCACCGATTCGGCCAAAGACGAGGTTGTAAACACTGCCGCCGAGAACTGGAATACAGCGAGCAGCGCGAACGAAGTGTATCTGAATATCTGGAACTGGGATCCCAGTTGGACTATTTCTGTGACGGAAGGAGGCACTCCCCTGGTGCCGACGCGCGTGACCAGGAAGGATCCCCTGCAGACGATTGCATACATAGCAATCCGGGCCAACGGCAACAACGCCGTCACCTTCCCGGCCACAAACAGCAACCACTTCTGGAAGGTAACGGCCTCCAGCCCCACCTCGACATTGAATATCACGGTGACGGACGGATTCGGCAACGTTTACAACGAAACCATGACACGCCCGAAAGCCTTCGAACTCGCGACGTATCCCTACACGGATTAAAACTATTTAGTTGTCAAAAGTTGACAAAAGCGCGGCGTACCTTTGCCGATGTAATCAAAAAAAGGTAACGCCATGCAGAATAGTATTGAACGCAAACAACAGACAGCCGCAATAATCATCGGCGCACTCGCAGTCATCCCCACCTTCGTTCTGGGAATGCTCCTTCCATGCTTCTTCGTTCTGGTGCCCCTGATAGCCATAATGATTTACGGCATGGTTGCCGCCGGCCTCCAGTTGCACGCATAATACAAATAGAGGCGGCCTTTCGGTCGTCTCTATTGTGCGGGAGATCAGAGTCGAACTGACACGTCTTCACCAGACACTAGCTCCTGAAACTAGCGCGTCTACCATTTCGCCACTCCCGCGCGCTTTAGGGACTGCAAAGATAGTAATTTTTTCTTAAGTGCAAGCACTTATATTATCCATATTTTTTTCCTTCGCAGGTGATTCTTTTTCAATGGCAACTCCGGTTGTATCGACATAAACTCCATCGGTCAAATAACCAATCAATGAATTCGCCACTTGAGAAAGTGGGTTTGGTATCGAGGCTATTCGACTGTCAACATAGATGTACTCTTTAAGCATAACCTCATTATGCGATTTGAATCTGTTTTTACGATTGTGTTTTTGAAGCACAATACTTAAATTGTTTTCTCCATTGACATTATTATCCTTCATGTAATTAGCCGCATCCGCATTATGGGCACTGGCCCTAACAGTAACTATAGACTTATCATTTAGTATGAATGCTGCATATCTGCTAGGATTACCGCCCTTTTGCTCAGAATCTTGATTACTCATGCCCAAGGCAATCCACAAATCTGTCAGAAAACCATAAACACTATTTATCCCCATCCATTTAATGGCCAAATTATTCAGTTTTTGTTTGGTTTCTTCAATATCAGTTCTTAACTTTGCAGCGTTGGATAATTGAGACGCCTTTAGTGGATTAGTCCCGCGGACGGGTTTACCGTAAGAGATATTATCCAACTTTTTTTTGTATCCCATCCCCAACTAAAAAATATAACTTACCCCCAAAGTAATGTCATTGGGGAGAATGAAGAGGCCTTTGCCGGAGGCGATGATGCGGCCGCATGTGGGGCAGGCGTAGGTTACGTAGCGGGTGTAGCCGGTCCAGAGTCCCAGGCCCAGATCCATGTTGAAGTGGCGGCCAAGCATGCGGGAGTAGCCTCCGGCGATGCCAGCGCCATAGCGGTCGCCTTCGGAGGTTTCTTTTGTAATACGTTCGGCCTCATTGAATTCCTGGTATTGCATCTTGCCACTCAGCCACCAGCCGGAATAAATATGCCACGGCCAGTAACGGCTGCCCAGCGAATAGAGTTGCTGGCGTGCTGCACCACCGGCATCGTACTTCATTCCAGCGCATAAACTCCAATGTCTTGCAAAACCATAGGATGCTTCAAGATTCGCAGTGCCGGTCCAGGCATAGTCAACAATGTTTGTAGAAAACGACAGTTCCTGCGCACTCGCAGAAAAAGAAGTGAAGCAGCCCGCTCCAGCGAGCTGCATCACACAACAAATAAAAGTAACGAAAAAGCGTTTCATATTCTATAAATATCTGTTAAATGCCACCATTATATTAGTTTTGAAATCCGGATAAAGCGAAAGCAGTTTTTCCTGCAGTGTATCCCTGTCGATTACCGACGAGACCAGCGCCTGGTATATCTTGTATTGATCCAGGCCCCTGTCATCCAGATAGTACAGGATTTGAGGATAGAACCAATATGAAGTGCCGAATAACCGGTTTTCCGAGTATCTGTCCCAATTCATCTTGGACGAAAGATAGTATGCCCACATTTCCGCCACTTCGCAATACCCTGCATTCTCTTCTCCTCCCGTGCCATACGTAATCATTCCTGACGTCAGATAAGAAGTTAGTATGAACTCGACCAGTTTATCCCACCATTCAACATTAACTTGCTGGAAATGACTTGCATGAGCCAGTTCATGCACTGTTGTACGGTATATTGAAGCATAATCATCATCATTCTTGTAGCCTATGGTAACATCCGGAAGAAACCACTTCAATACCGTAGCCCAATCCCCAAGATACTTCTTTACCAATTCACTGTTGTTCACCACGGCGCCATGCTGCATCATTACTGCACTGCTCGCACTCAGATTCTTGAACAGCCAGAGACGCAGGTTGGAGGGCGGAGCCTTGATTGTGCCCGCAGACGTCTTGCACTTCTCCAGATAATCCCAGACAGAATTATTCACCACACAGCGCGCAAAAAGAGTGCGGTCGCTTTCAGATCCGACCTCCAAACTGTATCCCTCCTGGCTTTGCTTACCCATTGTGGAACTGGATCCGCCTACCAGGATCAGGTTAAGGCCTATGCCGAAACCCTTTTTGTTCTTAAAAACCAACCAATAACGAGGTTCAGTAGAAAAGGACTTGTTGATGGAGTAGTAACCATCTTCATCGGTGTATGCATCCCCTATCTTCACGAACACATTGCAGGCAACGCGCACACCCTTGACACCCTCAATCACATTCGGCCTGCGGTCGTCCACCAGCGTGATGCGGCCGGACGGCTTGGCGGCTCCAGCCTTGCACAGGGGCGCATCTGCAAGCATATGGGCATTCCCCGTCAGGCGGAAAGACTCTCTCTCCACAGCATCCCAATCAATACCGTCTCCGCCTGAGCGGGTAAACACCTCGTGTTCTGTTATATGGCAGTGGTCCAGAACTTCGTATCTGATGCCCGGAGGGAAGGCAAAATCAGGCGCCACAACGGCATATTGCCAGGTAATGTCCCCCTCGGGGATTTCCGGATCGTGGTAATAGTCGCCTTCGCGAACTATTTCATAATCCAGAGGATGATCCAACATCTCCACACCTATAGACTCAAGATAATCGTACTGCTCCTGGTCTTTAGGCAGGAACCGCACATACGTATTAGTCTCGCTCACATCTATGCTCCCGGCCTTTGTGGGGTAAAGAGATTCCAGGGCTTTTGTGATGTTTCCGACCGAATACGGATCGTCCAACTGCCTGCCAAGCACCATCATCCCGTGCTCTACACGTGATGTAAGATGATTTGTTGCGGTGGATGGGACGAATAGAGTACTAGGATCGCAGGCACATGCAAATCCAAGGGCAAGTACGATTATGGTTTGAGTCCGTTTCATAACACTTCTGTCTTTTCGGTTGCAAATGTAAGGCACCGTAAAGGTTTTAAAGGTTTGCAAACGTTTATTTGCACAAATCGCCAGCCCAGGCACTTCAACAGGTCATTATATTTTCTGTATTTAAGTTTCAGATACACTATTTACCCGTTTTTATCCGTTTCCATAAAAAAAGACCGCGAAAAAAATCGCGGTCTCATCATCAAAATGCAAATAATCCTAGAAAAACTTGATCTCCTTGCCTTCGATTGCGCTCATCAGGGCATTGCCGACGCGACTCACGCCATAGCGGAAGGTTTCCTTGTTGAGCCATTCCTCTCCAAGAATCTCCAGGCCGATGTTGTAGTAGACGATAGCATCTTCTGCCGTGGCAATGCCGCCAGCGGCCTTGAAGCCTACCTTGCGGCCGGTAGCCTTGTAGAAATCCCTGATGGCCTCGCACATCACTCGGGCAGCCTCGGGAGTGGCGTTGACCGCCACCTTGCCGGTGGAAGTCTTGATGAAATCGGCGCCAGCCTCCATGGCAAGCATGGATGCCTTGCGTATCAGTTCGTCGGTTTTGAGCAGGCCGGTCTCAAGAATAACCTTGAGAACAACCTTGCGGCCGAGTTTGGCTGCGCTTGCATCGATAGCCTTCTTCATTGCTACTATCTCTTCCTTTGCACCAGCCTCATCCCCGCCGAGGAACTTGTTGAGTGCCAGCACGATATCGATTTCGTCAGCACCGTTCTCAACTGCGAGTTCGCATTCACGCACCTTTACCTCCAGAAAACTCTGGGCAGAAGGGAAGCAACTGGAAACCGCCGTCACGTGAAGATCGCTGCTGGGGCGGTTCTCCTTCACCACATTAGCGAGATTGGGATAAACGCAAATGGATGCGGGCAGAGGGTAGGAGGGATATTCCTTCATCAGGCGTGAAACCTTGTCGACCAAGGCCTTGACGGACTCCACCGTATCCTCGGTCTTGAGGGTGGTGAGATCCATGAAAGAAAAGCATTTCTTAAGAATTTCAGTCTGGTTCATATTTATCCTTTTATTTGAATATTATATCCTTCATCGATCAGCGGCTGCACCAGTGAGCGCATATCCGCCTCGGTATATTTCTGCAGACCAGTCGCAGGAGTGGGCCTGTCGATGGTATAGACCATTATCTCCCGGGGATGCACCCTGCGCACTATATCCATCCAGGGCAGCAGCACTTCAGGCGAAGCAGAATCGAAGTCCTCGCTGCGCAGGAACATGGTCTGCATCACGAAGTTCCCCTCGAAGCGCTCCATCCCTGCAACGATGTCTTCAACGTTATATGACCCGGCAGGGCGATTGATACGGGCTGCCAGTTCCGCTGAGGGAGCATCCAGTTTCAGAATGGGATTATCCACCATCCGCAGCGCCTCGAACACCTCCGGCCTGCCGATGCGGGTGGCATTGGTGAGCACAGACACCTTTGCACCCGGATAGAAAGCATCCCGAAGCATCAGCGTATCCCGTATGATGCGGGGGAATTCCGGATTCAGAGTAGGCTCTCCATCGCCGGAGAAGGTTATGGAGTCTATAGGGGTGCCTGCAAGCAAGCATTCCTGCAACTTATCCTCCAGTGCAGAGCGCACTTCGGCGGCGGTGGGTATTACCTGATCAGTTCGTCCATCTTTATTCCATCCGCATTCACAGTAGATGCAGTCGAAATTACAGATCTTCCCTTCCTTCGGGAGGAGGTTGATTCCGAGCGATCTTCCAAGCCTACGGCTAAAGATGGGACCGAAGACAGTGTCTTCTCGCAACATATAGTAGTGTCTGTGGTGTCTTTAAGTGCTGTGGTATCGCGCAATGCACTGTCCCGGGCGGCAAGAGAATCTCTCCAGGGAGCCCAGTACATCGTGGTATCCACCTTCATGGAATCGGCCGCGAAAACAGGCAGATGCAGATAGCCCAGACCTTCCAGGATCTTGTTCTGCTTATCCACTTTTTTCTCGAACTCCTCAAGCGTCTTCTGCGTCTTGCGGAGTTTCTTCTGCGCCTTTTCTATAATCTTCCGGTATTTCTCGGGACGGCGGAGATAGTAGTTCACACTGGCATCGTAGTCTTTGAAATCGTGCCCGTACTTGCGGAAGATAGTCTCATAGAAACGCGTCGTATCCGCCGTGCGTTTGGCTAAAGGATTGTCGTTCAGCCACTGATCTGCCAGGAACATTTCGGCGTAGATATCGGACATATCCCCGGGGCTGATTATCCTGGCCCTGCCGCAGGATGGCAGCAGGCAGGCGCAAACCAGCACCGCAAGGGCGATATATTCCGAAATCTTCTTCATCTCATACTAGCGGAGGGCACCGCCGAATTCCTTGGTGAACACATCCAGCAGACATTCCATCACGCGCTCCACATCCTGATCGGTGAGAGTCTTCTCCACATCCTGCAGGGTGAAACTGAGGGCATACTGCTTCTTGCCGGCGGGAATCTTGTCCCCACGGTAAACATCGAAAAGACTGACCTGCTTGAGGAGTTTCTTCGCGTTCTTGAATGCTGCGGCGCGCAGGTCGGCATATTTCACATTCTCGTCCAGGAGGAGTGCCAGGTCACGGTGCACCTCGGGGAATCTGGGCATTTCCTTGAACGCCACCTTATCCCGCTTTACGAGGGTGAAGAGGGTTTTCCAATTGATTTCCGCGGCCACCACCTGCTGCTTCACGCCGAACTTGCGGGCAAGGGCGGGATTGATTACGCCGATAACGGCGAGTTCTTTTCCGCCGGGAAGTGTGTAAACAGTTCCCTCGGAGAAGATATCCGCAGGAGCGGGCTCGGCCCCCATCTGGTAGAGATCGGCGCCATAGCGGCGGACCAGAAGTTCCAGATAGCCCTTAAGTTGGTAGAAATCTCCCTTTCCGGCAGGATTCTTCCAGTTCTTTTCGGGTGCTCCGCTGATGAACATCGCAAAGCAGGGATGCTCTTCATATCCTTCCAAAGTCTCTCCGCCAACTTCCGGAAGCCTCTGATACACAGAGCCATACTCGAAGGTCTTGATGCGGGAGATCTGACGGTTGGCATTGTATGCTATCACCTCCAGGCCGTTCAGCAGCAGCGTCTGGCGCATTACATTCAGGTCGGAACTGAGAGGGTTGACGATGTGCACGAGCCTCTCGGCGGGGAAGGTCTTGAGGTCCTTGTAGTAATCCGCCTTGGTGAGGGAGTTGTTCATGGTTTCCGCGAAGCCGTTGGCTGCCAGGAAGTTGGATATCTGGTTGCGGATGGCTTCCGGCTGCGGAGTAGGAGATGCGGACACGCTCATCTTCATGTGATGAGGCAGGTCGATGTTGTTGTATCCGTGAATACGCAGGATTTCCTCCACGACATCGCATTCGCGATAAACGTCTATCATGTAACTCGGCGCCAGCACCACTGCCTTGTTGCCATCGTTGGTGATGAACTTGTATTGGAGTGCTTCCAGCACGCGGGTGATGTTCTCGTGCCCGATCTTCTGGCCGATGAACGCCTCGATGCGGTCGTAATCCAACTCTATGCGCTTGCGCTCGATGGGCTCGGGGTAGATCTCTATGGGCTCGCCCACAATCTTGCCGCCCGTGAGCTCGCAGATGAGGAGAGCCGCGCGCCTGAGGGCGTACGGAGGCATTTCAGGATCCGCTCCGCGCTCATAGCGGAAGGATGCATCCGTCTGCAGGCCCTGGGTCTTGGAGGTGCGGCGGATGGAAACGGGGTCGAAGTAGGCGCTCTCGAGGAAGACCTCTGTGGTTGCCTCAGTCACTCCGCTGTCCTCGCCACCGAACACGCCGGCGATGCACATCGGACGCTCTATATCGGCGATTACCATATCCTTCGCGCAGAGTTTGTGGTCCACGCCGTCCAGAGTGCGGATGATCTCCCCTTCTGCGGCGCGGCGCACCACCACCTTGCCTCCGCCGATCTTTCCGGCATCGAAGGCATGGAGCGGCTGTCCCAGTTCAAAGAGGATGAAATTGCTGATATCCACCACGTTATTGATGGGGCGCAGGCCTATGCTGAGGAGTTTCTTCTGCAGCCACTCCGGCGACGGCCCTACCTTAACATCCTTGATAGTCAACCCGCAGTAGCGCGGTGCTCCTTCGCTATCGCGGACCTCCACGGAGACACTGCCGCTGGCACAATCGGCCTGCGGAGCATTTTCCCGTACAGGGTCGCTTTGCGACGCGGAGCAGGCCGCCTTTGTGCCAGCGGCCCCAAATCCGGAAACGTCAGGGTATGAGAATTTACAAGGAAGATTGTGATAAACCAGGTATGCGTAGATATCGCGCGCAACGCCGATATGCGAAGCCGCATCCACGCGATTCGCCGTAATCTCATACTCGATCACCGCCTCCGTCTTCAACTGCAGCCACTCCTTCGCGGGAGTACCCACGGGAGCATCCTCCGGCAGCACCATGATACCATCGTGACTGCTGCCTATACCGAGCTCATCCTCCGCGCAAATCATGCCCAGGGACTCCACTCCGCGGATCTTGCTCTTCTTTATCTTGAAATCGCCGGGAAGCACGGTGCCGATCTGCGCGAAAAGCACCTTCTGGCCGGCCGCCACGTTAGGCGCGCCGCACACAACCTGCAGCAACTCGCCCGTGCCTGCATCTACCTTGGTGATATGCAGATGGTCGGAATCGGGATGCGCTTCGCACTCCACTACCTTCGCAACCACCACACCGGCGAGCCCGCCTGGAATCTCTTCCTGCTCTTCGAGGCTGTCCACCTCGATACCGATAGAAGTCATGGCCTCGGCAACCTGCGCCGGGGTAAGATCCATCTCAAGATAGTCCTTGAGCCAATTGTAAGAAACTTTCATATCTTATTTCAAATCTTCCGGGTTGAACAGGGATGCCACAAAGCGGTCCCTGTCGAAATAACTCAAATCCTCGATCCCCTCGCCCGTGCCGATGAAACGCACCGGCACTTCGAACTGGTCCGTGAGGCCGACCACCACGCCGCCCTTTGCTGTGCCGTCCAGCTTGGTGACTGTTATGCAGCTGATGTCGGTGGCCCTGGAGAACTCCTTTGCCTGCTGGAAAGCATTCTGGCCGGTGGAGGCATCCAGCACCAGCATCACATCATGGGGCGCATCGGGTATGACCTTGCGGCACACATTACGGATCTTGGACAGTTCGTTCATAAGGTCTACCCTGTTGTGCAGGCGGCCGGCGGTATCGATGATGGCCACATCCGCATCCCTGGCAACAGCCGCTTTGACGGTGTCGTATGCCACCGATGCAGGATCGGAGCCCATTTCCTGGCGGACGATATCCACACCGGCACGTTCCGCCCATATCACCAGCTGATCCACCGCAGCGGCGCGGAAAGTGTCCGCAGCGCCCAGGATGACCTTCTTGCCCTGGCTCTTGAACAGGTGGGCAAGCTTGCCGATGGTCGTGGTTTTACCCACTCCATTGACACCCACGACAAGAATCACATAGGGCTTCTTGCTGAAATCCATTTCAACAGAATTTCCGCCCTTTTGCATAAGGGCGGAAATCTCATCTCGCAGAAAACCAACCAGTTCCTCGAAAGAAGTATAGCGGTCTCTGCTGACCCTTTCCTCCAGGTTGTCGATCACCTTAAGGGTGGTATCGACTCCCATATCGGATTCGATAAGGGCCTCTTCTATAGCGTCGAGGGTGTCATCATCCACCCTCGACTTACCGGTAATGGCCCGGCTTAGCTTCTGGAAGAAACTGAGTGCCAAGGCTTACTTCTTTGCGAAGAAGTCCTTTGCTTTCTCAGCCTCGACGAGCTGCTCAGTGAAAACGTAAGCGCCGGTCTTGGGAGATTTCTCCATGCGGATGCACTTGACCATGCTCTTTGCACCGGCCTTTGCTGCGAAGGTTGCAACTGCTTTCTTTGCCATAATTCAATCTCCTTTAATTACTTGATTTCACGATGAACAGTGACCTTCTTGAGGAAAGGATTGTATTTCCTGCGCTCGAGGCGGTCCGGAGTGTTCTTCTTGTTCTTGGTGGTGATGTAGCGGCTCATTCCGGGAACACCACTTTCTTTCTGCTCTGTGCATTCGAGGATGACCTGCACCCTGTTACCTTTAGCTTTCTTTGCCATAATTCAATTATTTAAACAAGGTTAACAAGTCCTGCCTTCTTCGCCTTCTTCAGAGTGGCCTCGAGGCCGTTCTTCTCGATCTCGCGAATGCCCTTGCAGGACACTTTAAGAGTAACAAATCTCTGCTCCTCCTCGCTCCAGAACTTCTTGTTCTTGAGGTTCAGGGAGAAGTCGCGCTTGGTGCGCAGCTTGGAATGGGCAACGTTGTTGCCTTTCATCCTCTTTCTTCCGGTTACTTGACAAACCTTTGACATAGTTTTATACTTTTTAAAATTTTATTTTTCCAAATCTGTTCCACCTTATGTTGGAAGGGAACTTGCGTCCCGCATCCGTCGAGAGCCAAACTATCGCCGGCTTTCCGACTATGTGATCTTCGGGTACGAAGCCCCAGTATCTCGAGTCGAGAGAGTTGTGCCGGTTGTCTCCCATCATAAAGTAGTAATCCTGTTTGAAAGTGTATGTACCTTCTGCAATTGCTTTCTGCAGGTCACCTTTTTCATAGTCCCTGATAATCCGTTCGTAGAGCGGCAGGCTTTCTGCCGTAATCTCCACGCTGACTCCCTTTGCGGGGATGATGAGCGGGCCGAACTCGTCGCGGGTCCATCCGTATCCTCCCTCATAGGGGAAGACGAATGTGTCTTCGCGGTCGACGTTGAGCGTCACTTCCACCACGGATGGCAGCTTTTTCACTTCCTCCAGCATCTTAGCGGTCAGCGGCATGGCCGGATAACCAGGGAGCTGGGAACTGAAGTAAAGCTCGCGGGCGTTGAGCCCAAGCTTCTTGATGGTCTTGGGGTTGAGCGCTCCGCTCTTGGTCTTCACCTGATAGCTGAGCTGCACCCCCGGCCATACCGTCTGCTGCTCGCCGTTCACCCACACAAGCCCGTCCCGGACTTCGAGGGTATCGCCTGCGACAGCGACGCAACGCTTCACGTAGTGGTCTGTCTTGTCCGCCGGACGGACAATCACAGGGCCTAAGTTGTCAATGAGCTGTTCTCTTCCATAAATGCGCGAGAGCATGTAGTAATCGGCTGCAGGATCCTTGCGCAGAACGGTATCACCGTTCGGGAAGTTGAAAACCACGATGTCTCCTTTTCTTACATTCCGGAATCCTTTCAGCCTGCGGTATTTCCACTGGATCCCGGTCGAATATGATTCTTTCCCGAAGATCACGTTGTGCGTGAAAGGAACGGTCAGCGGAGTCTGGGGCATCCGTGGCCCGTATGTCAATTTGCTCACGAAGAGATGGTCTCCGGTATAGAGGCTGCTCTCCATTGAGGAAGAAGGTATCTTGAAAGCCTGAAAGAAGAAAATGTTGATGAAGGTTACGACCACAACTGCAAAGAGTATGGCGTCCACCCAGTCAAGAATCCAGTTCAGGATCTTGCTGTTTGTCCGAAATTTCTTCCTTCGGCTCACCTCACTTTACTTTACAGAATTGATGATTGCTTCGAACGCCTTGGGGTTGTTCATTGCAAGGTCGGCAAGCACCTTACGGTTCAAACCGATGTTCTGCTTTGCGAGCTTGCCCATAAACTGGGAGTAGCTGAGGCCGTACTGACGGGCGGCAGCGTTGATACGCTGGATCCACAGTGCGCGGAATGCACCCTTCTTGCGACGGCGGTCGCGATAAGCATAGGTGAGACCTTTTTCGTAAGTGTTCTTTGCTACGGTCCAGACATTCTTTCTGGAGAGGAAGTTACCGCGGGTTCTCTTGAGAATCTTCTTGCGGCGCGCCCTTGAGGCGACTGAGTTGACTGATCTAGGCATAATTCAATACTTTTAGAGAACCAACATTTCTTTCACACGCACATAGTCAGCCTTCTCGAGCAGTGCGAAGTGGTCGAGATTGCGCTTGCGCTTCTTGGTTTTCTTGGTGAGGATGTGGCTGTGGTAAGCATGCTTCCTCTTGATCTTTCCCGATCCGGTAAGCG
>JAFZIX010000280.1 GCA_017554135.1 Bacteroidales bacterium
GATGGTTGGCTACGGCATGATGACGCGGCCGGCTGTTGTCGTACTGACAACTGATTGCGAAAACAATGACGATTCTGGTCGGGGAGTCCAGGTATTGAAAAACCGGAGCCGCACGTTCGTGCGGGGTACGCTGGTACTTTGCGCCCAGATGGAACACGGCGAAGCCGTACCGAGGAGTGGAGGAACGGGACTCTTCTGACGGAACTGAGCGCAGCTTCAGCGGAGCGAACTGGCTTTGACCGCTTTGATATTGACATCGGCACGGAAAGTCGACAATGTATCTATATTAAGCCGTAGTTGGTAGCGAACGCAAGGGCTTCGGTAATACTGGTGACTTCAAGTTTCTCGAAAAGGGCTTTGCGGTAGAACTTGACTGTGTTTTCGGAACGGAAGAGTTGCTCGCCAATTTCCTTTGTGGTGAATCCTTGGGCGGCAAGCGTGAGGATCTGCTTCTCTTCTGGCTTGAGTATTATAGCTTCGCATGTATGCCAGCTATGGTCGGCAAGGTCATATTCCTTGTGGCTGCTTTGTCCAAGAATGCGAAAGTAGATGTGTCCTGGTTCTTTGCGGGAGGAAAGGGCTACCGTACATAGAGCAAGCCATACTTTTCCCGTTGGTGTCAGCAAAAGTGGAGTGATTTTGTGGTTAATCATCATCTTCTTGCCGTGAATCAGAAGGTGGAAGTCATAGGACATCGTGCAACTCGGCCTGTCCTCTGGACTAACCTGTTCGAAAGCGGAAAAACCGGCAGAGTTGATTTCTGTCAACATCGCTTGCTCCTCCTTGGGAACATTATTAAGGTAGAAGGTATAGCCCATCTCTTTTACTCGCTGGGCGGAATGGCCGCACAGAAAGAGTGGGTTATCGGAGACATAAAAGAAATTCCGACGATTGTAATCGATGACATAGACGCTTTGGTAGGCAGTCTGGGAGATGGCTTTTACGGCATCAAGGGTACGCTCGGCTAGGATGTAGTCTTCGTCGGTAATACCGGTGATGCGGTTGCTGTCAATGAAAAAGTCTCCTATTTGTGTCACTATCAGTATTGTTAGGTAGTACAAAGTTACGGATTTTTGTCGGGTCAACAATAGGACTTCTCCCCAAGAGGGTAAATCTAAAAGAGTTGTAAAGCTTTTTACCCTTTCGGGTAGAGATGGTAGAGGCTTGTTTGTGTATCTTTGCATCCGTAGAACTATAAAGCGTGACTTTAACACGATTAATTGGAATTCAATAGGGATCAACAGATGAATAAATATTTCAGTTTCATAGCGTTATTACTACTATCGTCCTGCACGATTGTTCGGGGCTATATGGCCGACGGGGCTTATGGGCCCACGAGTTTCAGCTATGAGAAGCAGTTAAAGGATACCATCATCAACCGCGGAGCAGTCTTTTCTTTCGGGAAGGCATCGTCCCCGTGCGACTGGATTGACACGCTGCATTTTTTCAACCAGGGCAAGCGCTATGTGAATACAACCCTATGGGAGGCTATCGGCCCGAAGACTGAGACGCAGGGCGTGCTGATTATCCAGAATGACAGCATCGTCTATGAGAAATGTACGGGCGAGATGGCCGTCAATAAGATTGCCGGCGTGTTCTCTGTTACGAAGTCCGTCACGTCTCTGCTTTGCGGGATTGCAGTGGATGAAGGGTATATCAAGAGCATCGATGAGCCGGTGACGGTTTATCTGACTGAACTGCTGAAAGCAGACCCGATGTGGCAGAAGCTTACCATCCGGCATCTGCTGGATATGCAGAGCGGCCTTGACTTCGACGATACCTATTCGCTGAGGCTGCAAGATTTGAAACGGCTGAATGCCATGTCCAGGTTGTATTACGGGCGCAATATCAAGGCGCAGGTAAATAAACTGAAGTTCCGTTGCGAGCCTGGCACCGAGTACCGATACGAGAGCATGACTACCGAGATTCTGGGGCTTGTCATTGAGCGGGCTACGGGCCGTAGATTCGCCGACTACCTGGAAGAAAAGGTATGGACACCTCTGGGGATGGAATTCCCGGCTTTCCTCTCATATGATAGCAAGAAGCATCACGCACCCCACGCCTTCGGCGGGTTGGCCTTGACCATGCTGGATTTGGCGAAGATTGGCCGGCTTTATCTGAATAAGGGCGTTTGGGACGGAAAGAGGATTGTGAGCGAATCCTGGATTGAGCAATCTACGGCTTATTCGGCAGACAATGAGGGCTACCACTTCTGCTGGTACAACACCAGTTGTATTGGGGCCGACAAAGCAGACTATCCCGGATACTATGCTATGGGTATCCGCGGACAAATCCTTTTCGTGAATCCGTACAAGAATCTGATTATGGTGCGGCTGGGGCTGAAGGATGACACTTATGCCCATATTCCGTACCTCTTTGAGCAGCTGAGCAACATCTGGCCGGAATAAAAGCGATGCAAAAGAGAATCATTGTCACATTGGTTGTCGCGTGCCTGCTACAAACGGCATTCGCGCAAGATAAGGAACTGCTGATTATTGGGACGATGCATGAAGTCCCGAGTATAGTGAGCCACAGTTACAGGCCGTTGCTTCAATACGCCAAGCGGTATGGTCCGGAGGCTATTTTTACTGAGGACATTCGACCGGATGACACATTGAGCCTCAGGAATTTCACGCCTCGGTTCATGCACCTTGCGGATTCTCTTTCGCGGGTCAACACTATCGATGAAGAGCGATTCCAGAACTTGCGTGGGAAAAAGCTGTCGGATATGGATTCCAGCGATTTTGCTTTTCTGGCAGACGCCTATTTACAGAAGCGGGACCGGGCAAATTATGCATACTATGATTATCTGAAAACGTATGGCACTGCTGGAGCAAAGAAACCGCTGAGGAAAGAGAATGGGGACTTGATATTTCCGCTTGCCGTTTCGATGGGAATAACCGAATTGCTGCCTGTCGATGATCATCAGGCGGAACCTGAATACCAGCGTGCTTGGGATAACGCAATGAGGGCCAGCGAAGGCACGGAAGATGAAAGGATTCTCCTCAAGTTGCTTAAAAATGACACCCGCAGCAGCATATGGCCCTCTCTTTGGGGAAGGCTTGGGAATCACACAAACAAACCGGCGACGCTCAAAAGATTCTACAAGATCAACTCCTGCCGGTATGTTACCGAGCCTAACGAATACAGCCAAGCCGTTCAGCAGTTATGGGACGGCAGGAACCTGCGGATAGCCACCAATATTGCCGAGCAGATAAAGGGTCATTCTTATCGGAAGAGTATCTTGATTATTGGAGCCGGTCATGTCATTAGTGTCAAGGAGATGCTAAAGCAGGTTTATCCGGAATTACATGTAGTCTTGATGTACGATGCAGAATGATGGCTGAAGGCTTGACCGCCTTCCAGATGCTATCGCAGGTAGTCTGTTCTTTCTTCCCTCTTCCCCTCGCACCGGGACCGGCGAAGCCGCGGCGTGGAACGTCCGCAAGTCTCTGACCAGAGCCCCTTGGCACGGCGGGAAGAGTCTCGCAGTGGAGTTGCCACAAGTGGAGTTCGGAGGGGCGCGGCAGTGCCCCGGAGGACGGAACCAAAGCGAGTGAGCGCAGCTTTAGCGGAGCGAACTGGCTTTGACCGCTTTGTTATATCGGCCTCGACCTTGAGCCGGACGTTTGCTTCCGGGGGAATCGGCAATGATTCTATTCTCCTTTCCGTTCAAACTCAAAATGGAACGGCTTGTCGAAGTGGCGGCGGGAATAGTAGGTGACGGAAGGGTTTGTCAGGTCCATCACAAGGGTCCAGGCGGTGCCCATGTGACCTCCTTCCGTCGGTGGTAAGGAAACAGATGCAATCGTCTTCGTGAGCTGCATTTTATCCATTGTTCCTCCCGTGGCATCGTACAGACTGCACAGGACTTCATATCGGCGGTCTCCCTTAATAAGGCCGACATTCAGTTTGGCTTCGCACAGGTAGTGATTGGCGACTGCAGCGGATTCAACGACCTCCATCCGGTTGTCCACATACTCCACTACCACGCTTCGGCCGGTGGCATCGGAAATGGCATAATGATGGGCTGCGCCGATGTCGGAATGCATGTCGATTCCCCGGAGCAGATCCAGGGCATCGTCCACCGTTGCCGCATTCTTGAGCAGGTAGCAGATGGCCGATGTGGTGGTAAGGGCGGGCTTTCCGCTTTCTTGATTCGTCTGGGCGTTGTCACCAGCCATCAGGTCTGCGACGGCCAGGCCCTTCTCATTGATGCCGTCCAGGGCGAAGAACAGTACGGATAGTGCCATATACTGATTCTTGAAGCCTTCCGGAAGCCAACCTTCACCGAATCCGAGGAAGTTGGTGTTGAAGGTGGTATATGTCTCATAACCCTGCTCGGGGACCGTGTGTAGGACGATTCCGGTGGCCGAATTGAAATCGAAGTTCCGGCCCATCAGGACGCCGCCTTCCGGCGTGCGGACCGTGAGGGCAGAGCACCCGTAATCCATCGGCCCGGGATTTCCTGACTTCGGCGGGTAAAAGCCTTTGGAGAGAAAGCGCGTGACGTATGCCGATAATTCTGCTGCGCTGCGTCCGCCTCCGTTTTCCAGAAGACCGGCAAAGCCGTCATCTCCTTTGTATTCCATATAATACAGTCCGTCATCCAGTTTCCGGACGGACATGGCACCCTGTTCAAGCGGGTCGGCCTGTGCCCATGCATTGGCTCCGGAAAGCCATGCTGCGGCTAACAAGCCCCATAAAATGGTCTTGGCTATCTTATTCATATTTGGTTCGATTATTTACTTGCCGAAAGGTATTCTTTCAGCGCTTCCACATATTGGTTGAATGCATCCTGCCCGGCAGGAGTTATCTTGCAGGTGGTGCGGGGCATCTTCCCTTTGAAGCCCTTCTCCACCGTAATATAGCCGGCGGCGGTGAGTTTGTCTATCTGCACGCTCAGGTTCCCTGACGTAGCGCCTGTCTGTTTTTTGAGATAGGTGAAATCGGCTTCATCTACCCCTGCCAGGATGGACATCACGGCCAACCGGAGTTCCGAGTGCAGAAGCGGATCTAACTTGGGAAACATAGGCTATTTGTACTGAAGTTTCATAATCAGTCCGGTCACGAGCAGCAGGACGCCTCCCAAGGTGAAAATCAACAGTTGTGCTTCTCCCTTTACCAGCATGGCGAATACGGCGCCGCCTACTCCCAGGAGGAAGCCGCCGATGATGATCGGCCAGTTTTTCAGCAGGACGCCGGACATGCATTCGGCCAGGCCCATGATGATGACGATTATGAGGGATACGCGCATGGGGACCAGGAAGATGGCAATGATGCTGAGCGTGATGGCAAATACACCGAAAACACCCCACACGTTGCCGAGCATCTTGCTCACTTCGTTCTGAGGCATGGCCTTGCTATATTTCCCCATTAGTGCAGCGATAGGATAGCCGATGACCGGCATGGCGAACCAGAGGAAGTTCCATTCAGGCTTTCCGGTAAGATGCCATAATAGATAGATGACAAGGGAGACGACAGTGAGCAGCGTTCCCCAAAGCATAAAGTACTTGGCGCTGCCCCGAAGGATTTCCTTGCGGCTGTTGTTGAAAGTCTCGCTGATGATTTGAAGGCTCTGCTGAGCCGTCATTTCTTTGTTTTGTTCCATTGTATCAAGTGTTTTGCTTGTTTTTGCGGCCAAACGCAGCTGCGCAGTCTGCCTTAACCACGATGCAAATATAAACAAGTTTACATTATAAACAAAATTTAATGCGATTTGTTTTTGAGTAGCGGAACGGCCGCGAGTCTGCAATCTGGACGTCGGAGGCGAATGCCGGAGCGTCCAGTTGCAGTCTCGCAGTGGAGCTGCCATAAGTGGAGTTCGTAGGGGCACATCGTGCC
>JAFZIX010000281.1 GCA_017554135.1 Bacteroidales bacterium
CAGGACGGTTATCTATACGAAACACGATATCCAAAGGTAGGAGAACCTAATCCCAGGGTGAAGATTGGAATCATAGACATGGCGAGCCCGTCAAATATAATATGGGCCGATTTCGATGAGAAAGACGACCAATATTTCGGGACTCCTTTCTGGAGTGATGACGGTGCATTCCTGTATGTGCAACGCGAGCCGCGTGTCCAGCAGCATCTGGATCTATATCGCGTTGATTCTGAAACCGGCGGCAAGGTGCGCACCTATTCAGAAGACAGTAAAACCTGGCTTGAATGGATCGAGGGAATGCTGTTTGCGGAAAAAGGCCTCTATATGGTCAGGGATTTCGATGGAGGATGGGAGCAGATCTATTATCTTTCATACGACGGGAAGGTGCTCAAGAGGCTTACGGACGGCAAGAATTGGAGAATACAGTTGCGCAAACTGGATAAAAAGACCGGAGACTTGTATTTTATCGCAGAGAGGGATTCCAGAGTAATGTCCTACATGTATAAACTTACAAAGAAGGGAAAGATCGTGCGAATGACCCCGGAAGGGTATCATGTGGAAAAAGCCTGGTTCTCAAAGGATATGAAGAGTGTGTATGCAAGGCTTTCAAATGCACGAACAATGTCCTTCGAATGGTCCAGCCGCGCTCCGGGGAGCATCAAGAGCGAGGAGGATTCCACGCGGATGGCCCTGCCGCATATAATCAGTATCAATGCTGATGACGGTCAGGATATGTTTGCAAGGATAATCTATCCGAAAGGTTTTGATTCTTCCCGGAAATACCCGGTTCATTTCGAGGTTTATGGCGGGCCGAATACGGCTTATGTCTATGACAGGTGGCGCAAGCCGGATCCCTGGTTCTGGGAAAACGGAATAATAAGCATAGTGGCTGACTGCCGTGCCGCCGGGCATACCGGGCGAGCCGGAAGGGACCTTGTTTTCTGCGATCTTACCACTGTGCCCGTACAGGACTTTGTTACCTGGGCGAAATGGGCAAAATCACTTCCTTATGTGGATGGGGAGCATATGGGAGTGGAAGGATTCTCATTTGGCGGCACCATGACTGCATTGATGCTGCTGCTCCATCCGGAACTGTTCTGCTGCGGAATAGCCGGCGGAGGTGTTTATGACTGGGAGTTGTATGATTCGCATTACACGGAACGATTCATGCTGACTCCGGATTTGAATCCAGATGGCTTCGAGACTTCGAAGGTCCTGAATTATGCCGGTCAATTGCGGGATGACGTTCACCTAAAACTTACGCACGGAACCGGCGACGACAACGTGCATTTCCAGAACACCCTGCAACTGGTGGATGCTCTTCAGGAAGCGGGCAAACAGTTCGAACTGATGATATATCCCGACGGCATGCATGGCTACCGCGGCAAACAAGGTGCACATTCGCGTGAGGCGGACCATATTTTCTGGCTCAGATATCTTAAGAATCAATAATTATCGTTATATTTGGATAGAAACTAAAACCAATAATTATGGCAGATTATATATCCAGAGCCAATGCCTGGCTCACCGGTGATTTCGACCCGGAAACCAAGGGCAAGATCATAGAACTGCGCAACGAGGATCCCGCCGCATTCGAGGATGCTTTCTACAAGAATCTGGAATTCGGGACGGGCGGCCTTCGCGGCATAATGGGAGTTGGTACCAACCGAATGAACAAATATACGGTCGGTATGGCCACCCAGGGCCTTGCAAACTATATCCTGGCCCATTGTAAAGGGGATGACCTGCGTTTCTGCGTATCCTACGACAGCCGCAACAACAGCAAGGAATTCGCGAAGATTACTGCCGATGTGATGTCTGCCAACGGCATTCATGTTTTCATCTTCGACAACATCCGCCCTACTCCTGAACTTAGTTATTCGATAAGGCTGAAGGGCGCTATTGCCGGCGTGATGATTACTGCCTCCCACAACCCGAAGGAATACAACGGCTACAAGGTGTTCTGGAGCGACGGCGGGCAGATTACTTCTCCCGTCGACAAGGACATCGTGGCGGAGGTGAACAAGATCACCGATCCTTCTATGGTCAAGTTTACATCAGGGGAGCGTTGCGGCAGCATAGACATCATGGGTGCGGATGTGGATGAGTTATACCTGAGGGATATTATGTCCCTGGCACTGTCGCCCGAGGTCTGCGCGAAGCATTCGGACCTGAAGTTCGTCTATACTCCTCTGCACGGCTGTGGCGTGCGTCTCGTGCCTGAGTGCCTCAAGAGGCTGGGATTCAAGAATGTGATTCACGTGCCTGAACAGGATATCAGCGACGGAGATTTCCCTACGGTGGTTTCTCCGAATCCCGAGGAGCCCGCGGCCATGAAGATGGCCCTGGAGGCCGCTGACCGAGAAGGTGCCGATGTAGTTATGGCCACAGACCCTGATGCCGACAGGCTCGGCATAGCGGTTCGCAACAACGAAGGGAAGATGGTGCAGTTCAACGGCAATATGACCGCCACGCTGCTCACCTATTATATACTTTCCCGCCGTGCCGAACTGGGTACACTTGGCAAGGGAAAGTATCTTGTGAAAACCATTGTAACCACCGAATCCCTGCGTGAACTGGGAGAGAAGTTCGGAGTGCCTTGCTACGACGTGCTGACCGGTTTCAAGTACATCGCAGAGGTTGTCAAGCGTAACGAGCCTGACGGAGAGTTTATCTGCGGCGGTGAGGAAAGTTACGGCTTCAATGTGGGGCAGTTCGTTCGTGACAAGGATGCCCAGATGGCGTGCATCATGGTTGCAGAATGTGCCGCCTGGGCTGCTGAGCAGGGCCTCACCATGTATCAGTTGCTCCAGAAAGTGTACAAGGAAATCGGCTACCGCAAGGAGCACATGGTCTACATAGTGCGCAAGGGCATCAGCGGCGCCAAGGAGATTGCAGACATGATGACGGAATTCCGCAGCAATCCTCCCAAGGAACTCTGCGGATCGCCTGTCACGAAGGTTATAGACTATCTGGAGCCCGAGAAGACAGGCCAGCCTAAGAGCAACGTGCTGCAGTTCTTCGATGAGGCCGGGGATGTGGTTTCAGTGCGTCCTTCCGGCACAGAGCCGAAGATCAAGTTCTACTTTGGGGCCAAGGGTGATGATGCTGACGAGAAGATAGCCGCTCTTACTGCTCAGTTCGTGAAGTAAAATCTTTGCACCATACTGCCAGAGGGCAGGTTTCGCATTTCGGGCGCTGTGCCGTACAGGTATAGCGCCCGTGCAGTAACAGCCAGTGGTGGGCTATGGGACGAATGTCCAGGGGGATGTGTTTTTCGAGGTCGAGTTCAACCGCCCTGGGGGTGCTGCCGCGGCTCAGGCCGAGGCGTCTGGAAACGCGGAAGACATGGGTATCCACCGCTATAACCGGCTCGTTGTAAAGTATTGATGCAACGACGTTTGCGGTCTTTCTGCCAGCCCCGGGCAGTTTCATCAGATTGTCCACGTCCGAGGGTATCTTTCCGTTAAAATCTTCCAGCACTTTACGGGCCATTGCTGCCAGATTCTTAGCCTTATTGTTGGGGTAGGAGACTGATTTGATGAAGGGGTAGATATCCTCCGCGGTAGCCTTTGAAAGCGCCTTGATATCAGGGTATGCCTTGAACAGGGCGGGGGTGACAAGATTGACGCGTTTATCCGTGCACTGGGCCGACAGTATAACCGATACCAGCAGTTCATAGTCGCTGCCGAAATGCAATTCAGACTCCGCTACAGGCACGTTATTCCTGAAGTAATCCAGGATATGCCGAACTGGCAGCAGGCCGTCCCGTGGCCTACGGCGGCAACAAGCAGTCGGCCGGGCACGCCTTTGTGTGCGATGGC
>JAFZIX010000282.1 GCA_017554135.1 Bacteroidales bacterium
CCCACCACACGGGGCTCGCTATAAGCGAACGTGGTATAGCTAAGCCCGTGCCCGAAATAATACAGGGGTTCGGAAGTTATTCCATCCTTATACAGGCCCTGGGTGCCCCTGCGGGCGGATTTATGACGGTTGTAGTAGATGGGAATCTGCCCCGTAACATAAGGGAAGGTAATGGCAAGTTTTCCGGAAGGATTGATGCGGCCGGAGAGTATCCCGGCGAGGGCGTCGGCCCCGTTCACACCGGGCTGCCAAAGCTCCAGCATCGCATCCGCCAGAGGCTCGATGCGGCAGAGTTCGAGGGGCCTGCCGTTGGTAAGAGTAACTACCACCGGCCTGCCTGTTTTCTTTAGTACGGAGAGCAGAGCCTCCTGGCCCTCCGGCAAGGCTATGCTTGTGCGGGAGGTATTCTCCCCGCTCCAGTTCTGTTTTTCGCCAAGGCAGATGATGATGACGTCGCTCCAGCGAGCCGTTTCCAGAGCCTCTTCAAAACCATCTTCGGACATAGCCTCAACCGTACAGCCCTGGGCATAACGTATCTCGGCGCCTGCGAATTCGCGCTTGATTCCGTTCAGATAAACATCCACCTCTTCCGGCTCAGTATGCCCTCTCCAGTTGCCTCTGGGGTCGGAACCGTTATCGGCAAGGGGACCTATCACCGCAATGCGCCTGGCGTCCCTGAGCGGCAGTACGCCGTTGTTCTTCAGCAGCACCATCGACTCTGCGGCGAGTTCGGATGCAGTCTGCATGGCTTCGGAGAGGAAGAAGCGCTCTTCCGGCTTGCTCTCGGGAGTATAGGGATTCTCGAATAGGCCGAGGCGGAACTTCACCCGCAGCACGCGGCGCACCGCTTCGTCCACAACTTCGATGGGGAGTCTGCCTTCAGAAACCAGTTCCTCCAGGTACTTGTCGTAGCCGTGGGACATCATGTCCATATCAACACCGGCCTTCAGGGCAATGTCACTGGCTTCCTTCAGGTCTGCGCAATAACCCTGGTTGATGAGCTGCACCACGGCACCCCAGTCGGATACCACCAGCCCGTCGAAACCCCAGGCATCGCGCAGGATCTCAGTCAGGGTATAATGGTTAGCGGATCCGGGCACGCCGCTGATGTCGTTGAACGAACTCATCAGCGAAGGAGCGCCGGCCTCCACGCACATCTTATAAGGATAAAGATAGGAGTTCCAGAGGGTGGGACGGGAGATTTCCGTGAAGGTGTAGTCCCTTCCGGCCTCGGACATGCCATAGCCTACGTAATGCTTGAGGCAGGCGGCCACGGCATCAAAAGACTTGAGTCCGGCTCCCTGATAGCCGCGCACGCTGGCGGCACCGAAGACTCCGTTCACATAGGGATCCTCCCCATAACCTTCTGCCACACGGCCCCAGCGGGGGTCGCGGGCAACGTCTATCATGGGAGAGAATGTCCAGTCCACACCGCTGCGGCGGGCCTCACGCGCAGAGTGCGCGCACATCTTCTCCACCAATTCCGGGTTCCAAGAGCAAGCCTGGCCAAGCGAAATCTGGTAAAGGGTTTTGAAGCCGTGAATGTCATCGTAGCCGAACAGGATCGGAATACCCAGGCGGGAATTCTCCACGGCCTTTTTCTGCATCATGTTGCGCAGTTTTCCGTCGGTGTCGAAGTAGATAAGTGAACCGATTTCAGCAGGGATGTCAAGCACTTCCTCCCCTATGTTGTTCACATTGTTGTTCCGGCCAAGGGTGTACTGGTTGAGCTGCATCACCTTCTCGTGAAGAGTCATGCGGGAGAGCAGGTCGTTCACCCTAAGTTCCTCGGGCGCGGAAGCATCCTTGTAAACGGGACCGGACAGCTCCGGAACTCCCTTGTAATAGGCGTTCATCACATACCAGGCCTTTTTCTTGCGGCCCTTGTCGGACAGCAGGCCCTTACGGTTGAAGAACGACTGGTTGCCGGGATGCTGGCGGTATGGGCTCAGGAAATCGTAGAGCACCCAGGGAGACACTCCGGCAAGATTGGGAATGTTCCCGAACATGGTGAGATTGTCCCGGTAGAGGGCTTCCTGATAATCTTCGCTCCAGGAACCTGCGACATCGGCATAGCCTGTGCGTCCGGCCAGAGCCTCGCATCCGAACTCGCTGATAACCAGCGGCTTGTCCGGGAACACGTTCCAGCGGATCTCTGCCGCAGGCTTGGGCCACTTGGCGTACCATCCCATATATTTGTTGATGCCGATCAGGTCCAGTTTGCCGGCAAAGTCGTCCTTCATCCGGAACTCATCCGCTTCGGGAATGTAGTACGCCACGTCGAAGGCGGATGCGAAGAGGCGGGAGGAATCCAGCGAACGCCCGTATTCCAGCAGGCGGCTCAGGAACGCATCACGGTCGGAGGCGGGACGGGTTTCGTTGGAGATGCTCCAGAAGCCGATTGCGCAGCGGTTGCGGTCGCGGGCAATCATCTCCCAAAGATATTTCTCCGCCTTGGCATAAGTAGCCTCGTTCGAGAAGTCTATCCCCTGCCAGAGCGGGATTTCCTCCCAGATCAGCAGGCCCTTTTTCTCCGCGTAGCGCACAATGTACTCGCTCTGCGGATAGTGGGCCAGGCGGATGGCGTTGCAGCCAAGTTCCAGCGCAGCATCC
>JAFZIX010000283.1 GCA_017554135.1 Bacteroidales bacterium
GGAATGTGTATTCCGGATGGTGGGTCGGAGCCAAGGCCCAGTACCAGGAGTACAACCACGGCGGCATCATCACCAAGACCGCCGAAGAGGGCGATGCCTTTGGGGCAGCCCTTGCCGGCGGGTATTCCCTGATGCTCAAAGAGCACTGGAACCTGGACTTCGGCCTGGGTGTCTGGGGAGGCTGTACCAAGTACCGGAAATTCGCTTACCCTGAGAACGGAAAGATCACTGAGGAGGGCCACAAGTGGTTCTTTCTGCCCAATGAAGTGATACTTTCACTCGTGTACATCTTCTAAAACGTAAAATCATATGAGACAGTTATTTATAGCTGCGGCAACGGCCGCAGCGGCGCTAGCCCTGGCTTCGTGCGACCCGAAAGAGCTCGTCGTGACGGACAATAGCGCCATTGAAAGAATCACCATCGAGGTGAGTAACGATAACCCCAAATGGGACTACGGCGAGGAGCGCATCTTCACTATTGTCCCGACCCCGAACACCGCCATAGTGAGCGAATATGGGCTGAGCTTTTCCAACCCTAACCTTGTGGAATTGCGCCAGGGTGAACTTCCGAACCAGTTCAGGCTTACGGCCATCGGTGAGGGGAAATTGACCATTACTGCCCGGGCCGTCGGCCACGGAGAGGTTCCGGGGCAAAGCGGATCAGACTGGAAGGTAGAAAAGACCGAGCAGGTCGGCTTTACCCTGCAGGACAACCGCGTGAAGCCTACACGTCCCGTGCTTACGGTGAACATCGCGCCGGGGACTGACCTTAATACGAAGAAAGTGCTTGCCGAGGACACGGCGTATGTGACGGCCGACGGACAGGATCTGGTGCTGACCGTTTCCAGCGACGAAAGCAGAGCCACCTACTCCCTTAAGTCCGATGATGTCAAAATCATCAGTGTTGAGCGCACCGGCACGGAAAGCTGGATGCTGAAAACAGTGGCGCCAGGAAGGACGTGGCTCCGTATGACCGTCACGGACGGACTAGGCAATCCCTTTGAATACGCCTTTCTGGCCTATGTCTTCGGCCATATCACAATGGAAACGCAGTATTGCCCGCTGGATGGGAGCGCCGGATTCTCGGTGAACGAGCACGCCTATCCAAATCTCACCGCGCAGGTATACATGGCTGGAGAACTCTTTGGCTGGCCTTGGAATGATGAGAATAACATTGAATCCATCGCCCTCCCCATCTATTCCGGGACACTTGATATCTCCAGTGAATTCGTCCATGACGCGCTGCTGGACTGCCGTGAGCAGCAGGACTATCTCTATAGCCTGTCAACAGGGCCCAGCTACAATCCTGCGCCCTTCACGCCTCACAAGGCGAAACTCAACTACATCGTCACCTTGAGCAACCCCTATATCATCATCGACACACTGCTGGATGACACCAATCTGGAGGAGCCCCGATGGTTCAACTTCTGGACGGAAGGTGCCCTGCAGCAGAATGGTGTTGCCAAAGTAGAGCAGCCGGATGAATTGAACCCCATCACTTTCAACCCAGGCGTAGAGGATTGGCAGGAAGGATCTGAATACACGATACCATTATGAGTTCAATCAGTGAATACATGCGAGACCCGGAGGTCAGCAAGGTGGATTTGCTCTGCGATAAGCCGATGCGCTACGCCATTCGGTTTGATGACGGATCGGCCATGCTGGTTGACGGCGATGGCAAGCGGATAGAGAGTCCGCTGAGCCGATATGATGTCATCACGGACGTTCAGTTCATCGGCCGGGCAAACGGAGTTCCGCATTTCGCCTTTGAGGGCCGGGACTGGGCAACACGCCATACTTCCGAAACTGGCATGTTTGATTCGGAGGGACATCAGAAGCTCTTCCGTGACCCGCGAAATGCAGGGCTCGATGGCGTAGACTACATCAAATGGGAATTCGAGCGGATGGAGAAACTCTCCAATGACAAGAGTAACCCCCGCCGTAATGACCCGTTTCTGGTTGATATCGATACCCCGCAACAATATATGAGAATGGGAAGATGAAAAAGCTGTTCAAAAAGATAAAGGCCTGGCACAAAAAGTATTGCCAGCGCCCCGATGATTGGGAAAAAATGAGCGAGCATGACAGGAAACTGTTCCTCGTCAGCGCCTGTGCAGCCTTCTGCATGGTCATGTGCCCCATCCTGTTAATACTTGTAATCCTGCTGCTCTGTGCCCAGAGCTGTTCCACCCCGTCGAAATTGGAAACGGTCCAGCGCGAAAAGCTACACGCAGAGATAGGACTGGTTCAAGAGCCCGTGCTCCACAAGGAAGAAGTCCACGAGATTGCCCGCCCGGATACGCTGATTATTCACGATGATGACGGCCGGGAACTGATATTGATGAAGGCCGTCAAGGACGAAAACGGAGAGATGGTGGCCACTGATGTCATCAATGCAGCCGTTGTGGAAGCCCGCTTCCGGAATGTGGCCGAGCGACACGGGAAAGTGGACATCGAGTTCCAGATCCGCGTGCCAAAGGACATGCAGGACGAAGCCTGGCAGCTCAGGTTCTATCCCAGGATGCACATCCTGGGTGATACGCTCAATCTGGAACAGGTCATTATCACCGGCGCCAAATACCGTAAAGCGCAGCTACGAGGGTACCAGCAGTATGAGAAGTATCTGGCCAGCATCGTGACGGATAGCACCCGGTTTATAAATATGCGGCTGCTGGAACTGTTCATCCAGCGGAATATCCCCGACTTGTATGCTTTCAAGGCCGATTCCACCGAGGTGGCCGATGAAAGTTTCAACGCCATCCTGGACACGAAGGTGGCCAGCAGCTTCGCTTCACAGTACGGAGTGACCGGCCGTGATGCCATCGAACACTACACCAATACGATATCCAAACGCCTCAATGCCCGTCGGTGGGAGCAGAGAGAGAAGATGTACCGCCGGTACGTCAAGGCTCCCATCGTTCACGAGGGCTTGAGGCTGGATACCGTGATTACGGCCGCCAACGGCGACTTCATCTACAACTACGTGCAGACCATCCATACCCGGCCGAAACTCCGGAAGGTGGATGTGGTGCTGTCCGGTGACATTTATGAGCAGGATAAACGTCTGTACGAGATTCCTGAGACGGAGCCATTGACATACTACATCAGCAGTCTCTCGGCCTTCGTGGATGGAACGACGCGCTACAAGAAACAGATTATCAGCCGTCGGGTGGAGGCCAATACGGCCTGCTACATTGACTTCGAGCAGGGTTCGGCCGAGATTATCGAGGATATGAGCAATAACCGGAGTGAGATGGGCCGAATCAAGGGAAACCTTGGCAGTCTAATCGAGAACCGTGAATTCGACCTTGACAGCATTGTGGTAACGGCTTCCTGTTCCCCCGAAGGTAGCGTCCCGTTTAACACCAGACTGTCGCAGAGGCGTTCCGAATCGGTCAGCCGCTATTTCAGCCAGTTCATTCAGGCGTACAGGGATTCCCTTCGCGAAGAGAATATGATTCACGTCTATTTCGACGGGATGAAGGAGGAAGACATTCCCGGCCAGTCGGAAACCGATGTCCGGTTCATTTCAAGGAGTAATCCGGAGAACTGGCAGATGCTGGACGTGCTGGTGGAACAGAGTGAGGTCCTGACCGAAAATGAGAAGCTGATTTACAAGGACATCCGTGAAGTGGAAGATCCTGACCTGCGGGAGCAATCGCTTTCCTGGCAGGATTTCTATCCGCACCTGCGGGAAGTCCTCTATCCGAGACTTCGCACCGTCAAGTTTGACTTTCATCTTCACCGGAAAGGAATGGTTAAAGATACAGTCCAGACCACCGTTATCGACGAGGAGTACATGGCCGGTGTCCAGGCCATCCGCGACCGGGATTATGAGACAGCCATACAGATTCTAAGGCCCTATCAGGACTACAATGCTGCCGTGGCGTTCTGTGCGATGGATTACAATGCTTCGGCCCTCCAGATTCTGGAGGAACTGCCGGAGACAGATCAGGTGAACTACCTTTTGGCGGTTATCTACAGCCGTCAGGGAAAAGACAAAGAGGCCGTGGAGCGCTATCTCAAGGCCTGCCGCCAGACGCCATCCTACTGGCACCGGGGTAATCTGGACCCGGAAATATCCGCACTGATTAAAAGGTATAACCTTAATAACAATTCATTTCAAACCCATTAAACCTAAAAAGTTATGCGAAAGATTGCATCTCTCGCGGCCGTAGCCGCAACCCTCTGCACCGTAGCGTGCAACAAAGAACTTCCCACAGCTAAAGTGGAGAACCCTTCCGAATCGGTCCAGATGGCCGAGTTGAACCTTTCCATCGTCGGCAATGCACCGGTCACCAAATCCGCTGATGCCGACTTCGACGGAGACCACAGCGAAGTGGTGAACATCCAGTTCTTCGTTTTCGACGGCGAGGTACTCGACGCCTACAAGAAGATTACAAGCGGGCTCTCCACCTCCATGACCGTCAAGAGCGGTGAAAAGACCGTCTGGGCAGTGGCCAATGCTCCTGACATCAGCAACGTGACCACCCTCACGCAGCTCAAAGCCGTCAGCAGCACGCTGCTCAACAACGCCAGCAACTTCGTGATGGTGGGCTCCAACACCGGCACTGTGCCCAGTGAAGACCCTATTGAGATCGAGGTCAAGCGCATCGCTTCCCGCGTGGTGGTGAAGAAAGTCACTGCCGCCTTCACCAACCCCGCCTATGCTTCCATGAGTTGCAAACTGGTTAAGATGTTCCTCATCAACGCGCCGGGCGACATCAATCTGGAGCTTACCAGCGCACCTACCACATGGTATGCCCAACGTACCTATGAAGCTGTCAGCGGCCTGACCGATTTCCTCTCCACCAGTGGCGGCAACCACGAACTGAATACCGCAGCATTCGATACCGACTGTTATCACTACTGCTATCCGAATCCGACCACTGCTGATTCTCAGTCCAGTACCTGGAGCGCCCGTCACACCAGAATGGTCGTTGAGGTGCTGCTTGGCAGCGAGACTTTCTATTATCCTGTCACCCTTCCCGTACTGGAGCCCGGCAAGTCTTATGAGATTGAGAACCTGACTATCACCAGGAAGGGCTCCAACAATCCTGACCAACCCATCTCCCTCTCCGACGCCACTTTCGAGATCAGCGTCAAGGAGTGGACCGTAGTTCCAATTACCGAAGGAATCACCATCTAAACGTCGCGAGGACGTGATTTGATACTTGTTCATAATGTTTGGGGCCGGTGGACCATCTGTGAGAATCCGGCCCCTTTTTATAATCCATTTTAGTATGCGAAAAAAACTGTTATTTCTGCTGCCTCTGGCCATGCTGCTGGCGGCATCCTGTAACAAGGAGACTCCCGGAGAAGCCAGGAAGGACTTATCTCTTGCGGAAGAGGAGGTTACAACCTCTTTGCGTATCATTACGGGAAAAACCGGGACCAAGGCTTACAACGCTACGGATTACCCACTGAATGACGGTATTGAACGTCTGGATATCTACACCTTCCGCCAGAGTGGAGAGAACTCGGGCGAAAAGATTCACTACACGGTTACTCCGGACCCGAGCGGAGTTACGGTATACAATCTTAAGGATAAAAAGAATTCCGATATCGGAGTCCTTGTATTCGCTAATCTGGACGAAGATACGGCCACCCTGTTTGAAGGGTTTACCCTGTTCAATTTTTATGACAATGGTAAAATCTTCATCAATGCAGGAAATTTTGCCCCGGACGCCATGCCGATGGCCGCAGCCATCAAACTGGATTACTCGGAGGACAAGACCATTGATCTGCCCCTAATGCGACTGTTGTGCCGCATCGACCTTGACAAACTGAAAATCGACTTTGACGATGAATCCCTCCGGGGAAAAGAGGTTTGGGTGCGCAACATCATTATCGGCAATGCGGTCAACGTGATGACAACGGTCAAATCCTACAACTTTTCTGCAACGGATTTGTACGCTATGCAGTTCGGCTCGAAGACTACTCTGGCGGCCAATTCCTTTGGCGGGTTAGCTTACGGGTACAAGTTCACAACTACGGCATACAGCCCTAGCGTAACATCCACCTATTACAGCCCTGGAGCAGGAAAGCTGGCGACCACGATTAAAGCTGCGTACAATGTCGTCTATCAGAAGGCCAAGGGGGTACTCACCATAGATGCCCCGGGGAATCTGTATGAGGCCACCGTGCAGTCTTACGACAAATCGGCCGGGCAAGGCCGCATTGTAACTGCGGGCGACATGACTTATCCGCATACCTTTACGGTCAACAAGAGCTTCTATGCTTACTATGCATCCCTTGCTAACCCTTCGGACATCATCTGCGACTACAACAAGCAGGTGGCAACACAGAAACTTATCGTAGAACTGGAGATTGACGGAGAGACCTGGTTCTATCCCATCGAGCTCACAGACACCCAGCCCAACACGGTCTATCAGATTGAAAACCTGACTATCAAGAATTTGGGCTCGGCATACGCCAACTTCTACGAGAAGAAATACGCAGCCGAATTCACCATCTCCGTGGCCGAATGGACGGAATGCCCCATTGCCAACTGGAACGTGGGAGTGGACCCGAATACCGGAGAGCCCGCCGCACAGGATTAATAGGAGGAAAGTATGAAACGATTATCAATCATTCTGGGAGTGCTGGCCGCCGTGGCGGCCACCTCCTGCAATAAAGAATCGCCCGAAGGGCCTGCCGGAAAGGACGGGCTGTGCTCGGTCACCATCAGCATCGGGATGGAGCGCCCCGTCGTTCTCACGACCAAAGCCGATGCCTACAGCGCCAGTGAGGAAGATGACTTCATTGACCGCCTGGATATGTTCGAATATGACAACACCGGCGTATTGGTTAACCGTAAGACTTGGGAAAACCCGTCCGGCCTGGACCTTTCATCCATCAGTTACACCGGTTACAGCGAATACAACAAACGGAGGTACTGGCTATTCATGGCAAATTTCGATGAGGAGTCTGTGGAATTCCTGGCCAGTCTGGACGGGACGCAGATAGGCAGCGCCCCCTACAGCGTCATCCCGCTGGAGGCCGGCAACTTCCGGCTTCACAAGCCGCTGATGGGCGGCGGGGCGTCTTATCAATTCAGTAAAGACGGGACAACCACCGCCACGCTGTACAGGTATATGACCAAGTTTGAACTGGGGACCATCACGGCCGATTTTGACGACAGCGGCTATCTGGAGAGCGACGTAAAGCTCAAGAAGATTGCCATTATGCATGTGCCGAATTTCCTGAGGCCCTTCTATCGCTCAGTCACCAATGTCTTTGATCACAGCCAGATACCTCTTGGGCTGGGTTATTCCTATTCCAATGGCGGGAAAGGGAGCAGCATCGGCAATCTGGGTACTTATAACACGGGCGTAAACAGTGATGTCCGGGGCTATACGGCAACAGGGACATTCAATCCCGGGGACTACGGCGCGACCGGGGCCCTCGACGCGGACTTCACCTATGCGTATAATTACAACAAGGGTGCGGCCAAAGGCGTCCTTACAACTGATGCACCGGGAGATATGCTGACGGCCACCACCCATACGTTTGGTGCCAGTGAAGGCATCCTCTGCAAGAGTGATGACGAAGACTGGCCGCACACCTACTCCATCAACAAGGTGCTTTATACCATTCCCTGGTATCGCTACCAATATGGATACCTTTGGGGAACGGAAAGCAGTCAGGATGATACCCAGAAAATGGTCTTCCAGATTGAGATTGACGGCAAGGACTACTTCTACATCATTCCCATGCGTGAGTTGGAGGCCAATATGATATACAAGCTGAACAACATCAGCATCAAGGGACTCGGGAGTGAATACTGCAACTTCTATCCACGGAAATATGCCGGTGAAATCAACCCCATCAGCGTTGCCGGATGGACAGACTGCGAGATTGACAATATAGACATGGGGTACAAGGATTACCTCGGAACCGAAATCTACTAGGCCTATGAGAAAGACAATCAGATTCTTAATCCCGGCAGTGCTGGTGGCGCTTGCCGGATGCGAGTCGGAGCCGCTGGATATGGCTTTCGGGGTTGAAAGTGGCGGACAGGAGGTGGTGAGCATCTCTTTCAGCGTGATGCCCTTTGACACGCCGGGCACCAAGAGCATCGCGGCCGACAACGTAGATGACGAAGTGGACAGGATAGACATCTATGCTTTTGAGAGCAACGGCGATGTACACGGACACACCGTTATCGGCGAATATGGCGGCGACCCGCTGGACCTGACACAGGTAACGTTCAAGGATTCCGGTCCGGCCGGAACTACCAGGAAATACCTCATTATCGCCAATCTTGATCCAGATAGCGCAGCCTATATCGCCACGCTGGACAAAACCGGCATCTGCACTTATCCCAAGGCCTTCATTCCCTGGAGCGCCGGAAACTGCAGGCCGAACCGTCCACTGATGGGCACTACTGTAAGTCTCGGTTTTTCCGCGAGCACTGTCAATACTGCGCAGGTTTCACTGATGCGCTATATGTCCAAGTTTAAGATTGAGACCATCACGGCCCAATTCTGGGGTGACCCGGACTTGTACCGGAACGTGTACGTAAAGCACCTGGCCTTTATCAACGGCTGGGATATTGTGCGTATCTGCCAAACGGCCCCGCAGGACTTCTATAACGCTGACTGGGACATTTTCGGCCCGAAGGGATGGTCCAGCTATACATTTGGCGGAGCCGAATATCATTATTACATGGCTAATTGTTTCCTTGGTCAGAATGAGTGGAGCACGTACAATATGACCTATGCCGATATGCACGGGACCTACAATCAGGGCACCTACGGCGGTACGGGTAAATTGAACCAGAACTTCCACTATATCTACAACGACAATTGGATGCAGGAAAAGAATACCATCAATCTTGATGCTCCTGCTTCGTTGGCCGCAGTCTCGCAACAGACCTGGGACACTAACGCCTACCTGCCCCAGTTGGCCGGGAAACTGTGCAGCGATATCGATGGTTATCTGGGCCCACTGCAGGTGAACAAAGTGTTCTACACCCTTCCAACCAAGTTCAACGCCTGGTTCTCGGAGCCAACTTATGGTGACGAATCTCAGAACAGCGAACTACGGCTGTGCCTTGCCGTGAAGATCAATGGCACGCTGTACTTCTACACGAAGATGATTACTGGCTTGAATCCCAACATGTACTATATCATCCACAACATCACTCTTGCCGGTGAGCCGTCAGAGTATGCCAACATATGGGTAAGGGGCGGCCAGGTTACCAAGGCTGGTGAGACTGAAGAACAATGGCGCGTTCACGGCAATGTGGCCGAAATAGACAACCTTGTGTTATGAGACAGTTTAGATGCTTCGCGATGCTCAGCATGACAATTCTGCTGGCATCCTGCTCGGTCAAGGAAGACCGCAGCGACTGCCCCTGCTGGCTCACGGTGGATGCAGAAAACACAATCTCCGTAAGTGCATGGTTCGGCAGCCACCAGTTACTGGACAATCATTCCGGAGGTTTTGTAGACCACACTGTTCCCAGGGGCATGGTGGAACTCACCGCACACAAGGGAGCCTTTACCGTTGAAGTAGGTCACCAGATGGACAGTCTCTTCGCCCAGCGGTCGGTGTTGAACACCAACGCAGAGACGGCCGGACACACCGTCCACCTGAACAAGAACTTCGCCACGGTGGAATTGGACTTCAAACAGGAGGATGACGGTCGCACAAGCTACGACCTTCTGGTAACCGGAACAGTGAACGGCGCGGATACACGCACGCTTGAACCGGCAGAAGGCCCATTCAGCTGCGTTCCGGAGCTGAATTCCAAAGGCAGAGGCTATGCCTTCCGTGTACCTCGCCAGAAGGATGAGAGCCTGAAAGTCATCCTTTCCTCAGAAGGCAATCCGGTGGAGACTATTGACCTGGGCCACCTGATAGCTAAGAGCGGATTTGACTGGACCAAGGAATCCCTTGGCGATGTCCATATCCTGGCCGACATTCCCGCTAACACCTTCACCATCACCGTCAAGGAATGGGAAGGCCCGGTGACTTTTGAGATAACCATCTGATAACGAAGCGAGGACTTGGGGTCTTCGCTTTTTTGTTTGATAATTCGTGTAAAAAAGCTAAATTTGACAATAATCAAATAGCAGTTCTGTATGAAGCGGTTATTGACTGTGTTGATTGTCGCAATAAGCTTGCAGGCATGTGAAAAGAATACGTTGTGCGTGAGTTCTCCTGATGGAAGAATTGATGTATCTTTTATTCTGTCAAAGGATGGAGACCTGGCTTACAAAGTGGATGTGGATGGACGTCCATTTGTGAGCGAATCGAGTCTCGGAATGGAATGCAGAGATAGCGCAGTTATGCTTTCTAGTGCTTTACGTTTGATGTCTTCAAGAGAATCATCACACAAGGAGCATTGGATGCAGCCATGGGGAGAGAATAAGGAGATGCTTGATGAACACCGGGAGTTGGAGGTGAAACTTGTCAATGACGATTGCACTCTGACGCTTCGTTTCCGTGTGTTTAATGACGGGGTGGGGTTTAGGTATGAGTATGAGATTCCAAGCGAAGCGAAGGAATCTATTATCATCACCGATGAACTGACTCAGTTCAACATCGCTCAGGATGGCGACTCCTGGTCCATTTCGGCGCACTTTGATTCATACGAGCAGGAGTACCGTAAAATGAGGCTCTCTGAGCTGGAGGATGCGAATACGCCCATGACTTTCCGCACCGATGACGGTCTCTACGGGAGCATCCACGAGGCTGCGCTGGTCGATTTCCCGGAAATGACGCTCCGAAGGAAGGATGGTATCCTCACCGCCGCTCTTGCCCCGGACGGCCCCGGGAACCTGAAGCAGAAAGCCATCGTCCCTGGAACCTTCCATAGCCCGTGGCGCACCATTCAAATCGGCCGGAAGGCCGTTGACCTTATCAATTCCAGCCTTATCCTTAACCTGAACGAGCCTTGCGCCATTGAGGATGTCTCGTGGATTAAACCGGCCAAGTACGTGGGCGTATGGTGGGGGATGCATCTTGGCCTGTATTCCTGGGGCAAGGATGCAAGGCACGGGGCAACAACCGAAAGGGCTAAGCAGTACATCGACTTTGCTGCGGCCAATAACGTTGACGCAGTGCTCTTTGAAGGCTGGAACGACGGCTGGACTGTGGCTAATGCCCACCACGACTTCGACTTTACTAAGCCCGCTCCGGACTTTGACCTTGACACCGTTCTTGCATACGCCCGGGAAAAGGGTGTTGACTATATCATCCATCACGAGACCGCCGGCGAAGTGGCGTGGTACGAGAAGCAGTTGGAAAAGGACCTGGACTATGCCGCCCAAAGGGGCATCCACGCACTCAAGACCGGCTATGCCGGATGGCTTCTGGACGGGCACTACCACCACAGTCAGTACGGGGTGAGGCACTATGCCAAAGTGGCCCGGGAGGCTGCTGATAGGCATATCATGGTGGATGCCCACGAGCCCATCAAGGAGACGGGCCTGAGGCGCACCTACCCCAACTTCATGACACGGGAAGGCGCCCGCGGAATGGAGTGGAACGCCTGGAGCAGCGGCAACAAGCCCTCGCATCACGAGATACTGCCGTTTACACGCCTTCTTTCCGGGCCGATGGATTATACCCCTGGAATCTTCGATATTCAGTACCGGAGCATCGCCGGAAACCCTGACGTGAAGGTATGGAACAATGTCCATTCGTCTCAGTGCCGGGTTAACACAACCCTCGCCAAGCAGATTGCCCTCTGGGTGGTACTGTATTCCCCGATGCAGATGGCAGCAGACCTTATCGAAAACTATCAGGGTCACCCGGCTTTCCAGTTCTTCAGGGACTTCAATCCGGACTGCGACTGGTCCGAGGCCCTGCAGGGGGAAATCGGTGAGTGGGTTTCCATCTCCAGGCGCGCCGGGGACGAGTTCTTCTATGGTGCCGTGACAAACGAGGAAGGCCGGACGCTCAAGCAGCCGCTGTCCTTCTTGAAGCCCGGAATAATCTATACCGCCACCATCTATGCCGATGCCCCTGACTCGGACTGGGAGACCAACCCTTATGCATATTCCATCGGCACAAAGATGGTCACCTCGGATGACTCTCTGGATGTTATCCTTGCCCCCGGTGGTGGCCAGGCAATTAGTTTTAAGCCCACGGCCTGTTATGATTCCTGGAGCATCACGGCCATAGACCATAATTCCACCGAATACTACGGCATAGCCATGGCAAACGGGCATCTGGGAATTCTCCCCGGAAGGGAACCTTTCAGCATACAAGAAGTGGTTCAGAACACGGTCTATGCCTATAGCGAAGAAACCGGTGTAAATGCCGTAGTCCCTGCGCCTGTTCCGTTTAATGTAACAATGTCTTTGGACGACATTGCCATCCAAGCGGTGTCGGACTGGAACCAGACAGTGGATATGCGAAAAGCCGAACACCGGACAAGTTTTGTTGCCGATGAGAAAGTAAAGGTAGATTACCGGGTCGTGGCCCTAAGGGATAACCCCAACTGTTTGCTCATGGATATCCGGGTTAAGGCCATGATGCCTTGCCGGGTAGCGTTTTCCAACTCTCCCGACAACTGCCCGGAAGGGATGAGAATAGCGGTAAAAAGCATCGGCAGGAAGGAGAGAACCCTACGGCGGGGTGAGACGATGAGTTATGTGCTGGTAGCGTCAATCCAGACTTCCCCCCAGCCGTTTGGCCCGGAGGAAGAGCTGGCGTCACTTGACTGGGAGGATGCCGTGAAAAGGCATCACAAGGCATGGGCACGCCTATGGGAAAGCGACATAGTGATCGAGGGTGATGCCAAGGCTCAGGCTGTGGTGAGAATGGCACTTTTCAATCTGTATGGTTCATGCCGGGAAGGCTCTCCACAGAGCATCCCGCCGATGGGCCTTTCTGCCAGAGGGTACAATGGTCATATCTTCTGGGACTCTGAGATGTGGATGTATCCGATACTGCTGGTGCTGAACCCGGAGATGGCGAGCTCAATGCTACAATATCGTCTGGACCGTCTGAAAGGGGCGGCAGAAAGGGCCCAGTCGTTGGGATACCAGGGCCTCCTATTCCCATGGGAGTCAGACGCTGACGGTAATGACTCCACTCCATCCTGGGCCCTGACTGGGGAGTTGGAACAGCATATATCGGCCGATGTCGCTATAGCCGCATGGAATCGGTATTTGGTTACGCGAGATACTGTAAGGCTTCGCGAGTGTTGGCCACTTCTGAGCGGCGTGGCGGAGTTTCTGGAGAGCCGTGTGACTGAGAATCTGGACGGCAGTTACTCAATTCTGGATGTTGTTGGGGCCGATGAATATGCGGAGCACGTGAATGACAATGCCTATACAAATGGTTCGGCCAAGATAGCTCTCCGCGCCGCTGTTGAAGCTGCCGGAATTCTTGGAGAGAACACACCTTCTAGCTGGACCGATATAGCCGACGGGCTCCGGATTCCGGAGAGAGGCGGCGTGACAATGGATTACGAAGGTTACGATGGCCGCCTTACAAAACAGGCCGATCCCAATCTTTTAGCCTATCCTCTGGGGCTGATTACAGACCCGGAACGTATCCGGAACGACCTTGAGTATTATTCCTCAAGGATTGATATGAAAGATGGTCCAGCCATGACCTGGGGCATCTTTGCGGTGCAATATGCCCGCCTTGGAGATACAGAAAAGGCATATGAGTATTTTCGCCGGAGCTATGAGAGCAATCTCCGTCCTCCGTTTGGCGCACTTGCAGAAACCCCTGTTTCAGGAAATCCCTACTTCGTTACCGGTGCCGGAGCGCTGCTGCAGGCGATCATTTATGGCTTTGGTGGGATTGCGATTGGGCCGGCAGGTGTTGAAAGGAAAGAATCGCAACTCCCAAAAGAGTGGCGAAGTATGACATTATCTTTCACTCATAATGAGGTGATGAAGTGACTTTTAGATAAATAACTCATCCAGTGTAATGACACGATATTGTGCAGTTGATAAAAATATTTATTATTAAGTGTTTATTCCTAAAGGTTGGATTATTAATTTATTCTTTGTTAATTTGCAGAATGAAAAGTAAAGCCATATGATAAATCCAATGATAACACCTGTTTTCGACAAAGATAAGGCTATAAATGTAGTCTTATATGTTGCCAATAGACTGGAAAAACGGGATTTTCATAAGATATTCAAGATTATTTATTTCGCCGACAAAGCACATCTCTCAGATTGGGGACGGACTATTTCGGGTGACTCATTCGTCGCTATGAATGATGGGCCTGTCCCTACACGCATTTATGATATGTTCAAGGTCGTGCGTGGAGACAGTCTTTATTCCTCTGATGAGAGCATAGTTGAGTTCTATTCTCAATTCTTTAGTGTGGAGGGTAATTATTTTCTTAATCCGTTGAAAGATGCGGATATGAGTTATCTTTCACAAAGCGATATAGATTATCTTAATCAATCCTTGTCGGAAAACAAGGATTTGTCTTTCGGTGATGTCAGAGAAAAATCTCATGATTTTGCTTGGAGGAATGTAGCAAAAGATACGATCATGAATTTTTCTGATATGATGAGAGAGGAGGGTAATACTGAAGATTTCGTTTCTTTTGTTAACGAGAAGATGCTCATTGACAAGTTCTATGCAGCAAGACGCGAGAAGGTATGCCAATAGAAAGAGGAGACATTTACCATTCTGAAAACTTCCCTTTTATTGACCATGGGAAGTTTTTTGTGGTTATTGGAGAGAATGCTGATGAGGTTATAGGCTCATTCTTTATTAATTCCAACATCCGTAATTTCTTGATGACTAAGCCAAAACTGCTTGCACTACAAGTTGGACTTGGATGTGAGGAATACCCTTTTTTGACGCATAACTCTTTCCTTGATTGTTCTCATATTGTCCGTATTTCTAAACATGATTTGTCCTCAGATTTAGAATCTGGTGTCGCTTCTTATCGTGGCAAATTGAGTGTCGTGGATATGGATACAGTTTTAGATTTGATTCGTGCTTCTGAGGTCTTTTCACCAGCAGAAAAAGAGTTTTTCAAATAAACGCTTCGTCATTACGACACATTTTAAGAGGAGATGTGTTTTTTGGGGTTAGCGGAGGAACAAATAGGCTTATTGTTGGAATTGCTGATTATCGTGTCAGGATAAGACAACAGGTCTTCACCATGCATATATGATAAAGTGCTTAATTGGTGTTTTGATGTGATACTCTAAAGGTCAAGTGAGCACCATTCCTGATAGGGGCTATGTCAACGTAGTTGTTATTAATAGGTTTACCATTAAGGCGGATATCGTTGTAAACTGGGTTGGAGCCTTTGGATGTGATGGTGAGTGTTTTGCCACCGGGGAGGGAGACCGCGGCTTTTGGGAAAAGGGGTGATCCGAGTGCGTATTGGCCGCTTGCGGGGCAGACGGGGTAGAAGCCAAGGGCGGAGAAGACGTACCAGGCCGATGTCTGGCCGTTGTCTTCGTCACCGCAGTAGCCGTCAGGGGCGGCGCTGTAGAGGCGGTCCATTACCTCACGGATGTATACGCTACCCTTTTCCGGATGAGCAGTCCAGTTATAGAGGTACAGCATATGCTGCGAGGGCTGGTTGCCGTGGGCGTAGTTACCCATATCGGCAACCTGCATTTCCGTGATTTCGTGGATGCGGTAGCCGTAGTAGCTGTCGTCGTAAATGGGAGGGACTTTGAATACGGAGTCCAGCATCTGCTCGAAAGACTCCTGTCCGCCCATTGCATCCACAAGGCCGGGGATGTCGTGGAAAACGCTCCAGGTGTAGTGCCATGCATTGCCCTCGGTGAAGTCTCCGCCCCATTTGTAGGGGCTGAAGGGCTCCTGGAAGCTGCCGTCGGCCCTTCGGCCACGCATCAGACGGGCCGATGGATCAAAGACGTTCCGCCAGTTTCTGGAGCGCTTCAGGTACAGGTCGATTTCCTCCTGCGGGCGATCCAGCAGCTTCGCTACCTGGGCGATGCACCAGTCGTCATAGGCATACTCCAGAGTGCGGGCAACGCTTTCATTCACGCCAACATCGCAGGGGATGTAGCCAAGGGTGTTGTAGTACTCGTGTCCCTTGCGTCCGGTAGAACTCACCGTGGGATGCACGTGTTCAGTTCCATATACAAGGGCATTGTAGAGGACCTCCAGGTCTTCGCGGGAGACAAGGCCTTGTACTGCGGCATCGGCCACCACGGCGGCTGAGTTGTTCCCAATCATGCAGTCCCGGTGGCCGGGAGAGGCCCATTCCGGAAGGAAGTCATTTTCGCGGGCAACGTTCGCAAGGCCTTGGAGAATCTCCCTGCTTACGTCGGGATAGACAAGGTTCAGCAGCGGGAATAGTGCCCTGAAGGTGTCCCAGAAGCCGGTGTCAGTGTAGAGGTAGCCGTCGTGGACTTTGCCATCGTAGGGGCTGTAGTGGACGGGCTCTCCATCGGGGCCCATTTCGTAGAACTTCCGGGGGAAGAGAGAGCTTCGGTAAAGGCAAGAGTAGAAAGTGCGGTATTGTTCCTCGGTGACGCCGGAAACGCGGATTCGGCCAAGAATCTTGTCCCAGCGCTCCTGTGCGGCAGTTTTTACTTCGTCAAATGAACGATCAAGGACTTCGTTCAAATTGCGCACAGCCTGCTCCTCCGAAATAAAGGAGGATGCGATATATAGTGTTACAATCTGGCCTCGTGAGGTGGCAAAGGCCTCTCCAAGCGGAACATCGGCCTTTATCACAAAAAAGTTGCGGAAGCCTTCCGGCACCCCGCCGTGGTTCTGGACGCTGTAGCCCGTGGCTCCGGCATCGTCAAATGCGACCTTGCCGCCTTGGAAAGGGTTCACCCCGATGATGGAACTGTCGCTTTCCGGGAAGGTGAGGCGCATCACGGCAGCACGTTCGGTGGGGGTGATTTCCACGGTGATGTCGTGGTCGGCCAGATACACCTTATAATAATAGGGCCTTGCCTCCTCGCTTTCGTGGGAAAACCAGCTGGGCCCGCCGCCGGGAATGATGGAAAAGGCACCGTAGTCGTTTATCCATGGCGATGGCTGATGCGTCTGCTTGAAGCCTGTAATCTTATGTTTATCATATTGATACGCCCAGCCGTCTTCCTCCCGTTCAGCCGTTACCGGCGTCCAGAAGTTCATGCCCCAGGGCAGGGCTATCGCCGGATAGGTGTTGCCCGTGGAAAAAGTCCAGTCGCTCTGCGTGCCGACGAGGGTTGACACGTATTCTGATAGGTGAACGTCTTCTGTCGGGTGGCAACAAGCTGATAGCAATATTATAATGGGAATCAGACGCTTCATCGTATACTATTCAAAAGATCCAGTTTGCCGTCATTAACAAGTTTCAGGATAAGTTCTCCGAAGAGGCTGTTCTGCCAGGCGAACCATTCGCGGGTGAAGTGGGAGGCATCGTCCTTGTGGAAACTCTCGTGTATGAAGCCGGTGCCGGCGTCGGTAGCAAGGAGCGTGGCGATGCAGTTGCGGATCTCATCGTCGCTGGTAGAAGTGAAAGCCCGCATCATTATGGACATGGGCCAGACCATGTCGTAGCCGATATGGGGGCCGCCGACTCCATCACCGGCGGCGCCGCTGAAGAAGCAGGGGTTGTCTTTGGAGAGGACAAAGCGGCGGGTGTTCTGATATACGGGGTCGGAGGCCATTTCAGGGATAAGGTACGCGAGGGATAGCAGCGACGGCACGTTGGAATCGTCCTGAAGGAGGGCGTTCCCGAAGCCGTCAACCTCGTAGGCGTAGATGGGGCCATACTTGGGATGCTTCACAACGGCATTGACCTTCAGGGCAGCTTCAACTTCGTCTGCAAGGGCGGTGCATTCGGAGGCTAAGGCGGCCTCTCCATTAACATCGGCAAGTATCTCGGCAGCCTTTCGCAAACTACTTACAGCCATGAAGTTGGAAGGAATCAGGAAGTCCAGGATGGTGCTGTCGTCGGATGGACGGAAGGCCGATGCAATAAGTCC
>JAFZIX010000284.1 GCA_017554135.1 Bacteroidales bacterium
AAACCGGCAAAGACCTCCAGATCATCGAGGAGGACTGGTGGGTTGTGGCTGTTCTCCGCGCGTTGTTCGAACTGCCATACGCCCGGCACATCTCCTTCAAAGGCGGCACCAGCCTCAGCAAGTGCTGGAACATCATCCAGCGCATGTCAGAGGATGTCGATATTGCCATAGACCGGGAGTTCCTGGGCTTCGGTGGCCAGCTCACCAGGACGCAGATCAGCGACCGGCTTCGCCGCGCCGCCTGCTCCTTCGTGCGCGAAAAACTCCAGTATGACCTTGCCGCCCAGCTGGAAACAGACGGCATCAGCCACGATACCTTCAAAGTCACGGTCGACATCACGCCCATCTCCACAACCGACCCGGAAACCGTCAAAGTGGAATACTCGCCCGTCTTTGACGCCAACCCCTACATCTATTCCACAGTCTTGATAGAAGTCAGTGGCCGTTCCATGAGTGAGCCGGTGGAAAACGTCTCCATTCGCTCCTACATCGATGAAGTCTATACCGAGGTCCCCTTTACCGAGCCCGTTTTCGAAGTTCGCGCCGTCGTACCCCAGCGCACCTTCCTGGAGAAACTCTTCCTTCTGCACGAAGAGTTTGCAAAACCGCAGGTCGACATCCGTGTGGACCGCATGTCCCGCCACATCTACGACATCTGCAAGATGGCCGACACTCCCATCGCAGTCCAGGCCCTCGCCAACAAAGACCTCTACCTCTCCGTGATAGACCACCGCCGCACCTTCATCGGCCTCCGCGGCTTCGATTACCAGACCCTGCTACCGCAGACACTTAGCATCATCCCTCCCACAGAAGTCCGCGACGTCTGGAAGAAAGACTATCAAGCAATGCAGGAATCAATGATCTACGAAGAGTCTCCTTCCTTCGAGCAGCTGATTGAGAAACTCACCGCGTTGAACCAGCAAATCAACGGCCTGAATTACTGATTGCACTAAACGAAGAAAGCCACCCTCCCGGATGGCTTTCTTCGTTTAGAATCCTACGCCCAAGTGCAATCCGATGGTGTTTGTCGATACCGTCGGCCCCAGGAACAGATGCAAATTCTTCCAGAAGCGGAAGCGGATGCCCGGCTGCAAGGTGGCGGCAAAGAGGACATCGCCCTTGCTGTAATCAGTCGTCTTTACGGTTTCTCCAGTTTCGACGTTGGTCATATACCCGCCATACATTTTGTACACATATCCGGCGCCAATGGCAAAGTCGCAATAAAGGGCTACAATATCTTTATGCCCCAAGTGGAAATACCGACGCATATACAGACCGGTGGAAATACTATAGACACTGGCCGGAGCAGCATCAATCCAGGTTTTCCCTTGCCACACCATCAGGCCAAAGGTACGCTTATCGTCAATCCTCACACCTCCGGTAATAGCAGGGCATTCGGTCACAAATCCAGGAAACGGAACTCTAAGGTTCCCAGCACAACCCTTTATAAGCCACTGATTATCAGCGACTTATTTCTTTCAGCAAGCACCATTCCCAATATGGAGCTCAATATCTCACCGAAATCCCAATCTGCAGGGTATTATACATCGGTACTTGTCCTGAGTTATTTCCGATAACCGGCTTGTAACCCACGCTTACACCAAGATCCTGATACCAAACCCCTGCCTTAAAGCCCAGGCGGAATCCGTAATTTGTTTCCATGTTGCCTATGTGGTTGATCCCCAGGATGCCCTGAACCGTATAATTGTTGCGTAATTGGGTGGTACCAAACGCCGGCACCACGAATGCCCCGGCCTTCCAGTCCCCGTACTCTTTCACGTAACCGATTTGCAGTCCGAAATGGTTGTCAGAATAATAAGACTTTGCATTCTCCCAATTACCGGGTGTGTGAATGATGCTCCCGTCATCGGCAAAACCATATCCTTTTTCAAGTTGGTTCATGTCCACTCCATCAATCAGACCGAACGAGAACACATTTCCATCCCGCCATGGCCTGTAACGCAGAGCCAGTAAAGACATGTCGGCGTACAATCCGGATGGCTTCATCTCACCGGGGATGTCCGTCAAATGATTCAAGCCCATCGACACCTCGTCAAAGGCAACAACCGACCACTTCGGCTTCAAATCACGCTTGGTAAGTCCGAATATCGGCGCCTCGAAATTCAGTTTCCTTCCCACTACCGTGGAAGTTGTATCCGGACTCTGCGCGGCAGCAGTGATGACCACAAGCGCCGCAAAAACGATAGCTAAGACCTTCTTCATTATCGCGTAAGTTATTGTTTTTCAAACATTGAACGTAAATCTTCAAGAGTCGCTTCGCCCTCCAGATACAGCAGGGTCACCTTCCATTCTTCGCCAACCTGCCGTGCCTGATAACAAAGGTAGCGGTTCATTTTTCCGGACGATGCCGGCTGAATAAGGGCATAGGTCAGAAGATCGCCTATCTTCTCCGTCTCCTTGACGGCCGCATCATCGGCATCAGTTTCCACCAAGGCTGCCACTTGTCTGGTCAATGCTTCACCCACTTGAAAACTCACGCCCCGGTAATAATCCAGCTTATACACTGCCATGCTGCTGCCGCGCACCTCGGTCACCACCATCTGTTTCCCGGGGACAACCTTCCCCTGGAACACCGGATAGCACCTAAGGTCCCGCTGGGCAAAAGCCGAAGCATCCAGCAGCAGTAGCGCCATAAGGGTTGCAATTATCTTTTTCATCGCTTGAACATTTCTATCAGGTTTGCTTCGGCCGGGGTTTCTCTGCCAAAGAAATCGGCCAGGGAAGCATCCACCGTCGCCATTATCATCTCCTTGTCAGAACAGGCTTCCCCGTAGGCATATCGCACCCACTCATCGGAAGACGTAAATATGTTTTTCTTTCCAAGGTTAAGGCCGATGGCAACCACAGCCAAAACGCAGGCAGCAACTGCTGCAAAGGAATACAGCCATATGGACCTGGCCTTCCGCGCTTTCTTCTCCATGCCGATGGACAGGTATCCCAGCACGCCCTGAATCTCCTTGAAGTCCGGATCGTCCGTTCCGGCAGCATACAAGGCCAGTTCCCGCTCCTCCTCAGGAGTGGTTTCAGCATCCCAGTAACGCTGCAACAAGACTGTGAATTTCTCTTTATCTGTCATCTTTAAGGGCGTTTCTAATGGTTTTACGGGCACGGGAAAGCTGCATTCGCACGGCGGCAGGTTCCATTTTCAATTCTTTGGCGATATCCTCCAGCCTTCTCCCGCCATATTCTTTCTCTTCCAGTATATATCGTTGTGTCTGCGAGAGTTCCGTTTCAATTATCCGATGCAATTGGGTATAAGCCTGCTCCTTCTCTTCCCAGTCCGGAGGATCGGCGGCAATATCGGTTTCAAGGGCTGTCGGTCTTTTTCGTCGCCGCTCGTTCAGGCTCGCGTTGCGGACGGTTCTTGCAAGAAGGGCATCGGCCTCTTTGCCGGACTTCAATGGATACTGATGCTGCCAGAGCCGGACAAAACTGTCCTGCAGAATATCCTCTGCGTCAGCCGCATCCGGCAGCATCCTTCCGGAAACAGCCTTCAACTTCTGCCGAAGCCGCAATAATGCATCAGTCAAATAATCCATCGCTGCACAAAACGAGCATTTTTCGTGCCGCTCTACTTATATAACACATTGAATCCAAGAATGTAACACTACCCGTAAAAAAATCCGGACAAGCATCTGACCGTCCCAGAAAGTCCTCCCGGGTGTTCACGGTGGTGCCGGGACTGACACCACCTTTGTCATTTTACCCCTGTTTTTGTCAAAGGTGGTGCTCCCTTCAGCACCACCTTTGACACTACGTCTATGTTTTTCCTGTATTGACGGTGGTAAATGAGGTGGACGGTGGTGTGCCGGCGGAATTCGGATTTCAGCGTTTCCGACCCGGGCGAGTCGCTGAAAGACGCATGGAGCCGGCGCACCACCGTCCACTCTTGCACCTCCCTTTATTCATCGTAACACGTTATATCCAACTTATTCATAACCAATCACTTAGCCCAAGGTCTATGTTCCAAAAGGGACAGAGACCACAATGCATCTAATTAATAATCAGCACTTTCGTTTTCACTTCCAGTAACGTTTCTCCGTGCATTCTCTAATGTCATAATCCTTCTTCCGTTCCCTGAGACGTCGGAGAAGTGCAAACGAACGATCATATTGACTGTCACCAATCCAAGAAGTCAGTTATACCTCCAAAACAAAACAAAACGAAACAAAACGAAACGGAACTTCGTGGTTTCATTTCATAAACTAAACAACTAATAATCAATTAGTTAATATTTCTCAAACCTGCACCGGGGCGGTTGCACACCCTTTCAAATCCTTGCTTATTCGAAAGCGAATCCATACATTTGTATCTATGCAACTTAACAACCAATCACAATGAAAAAGTTTTTTTCCATTATCCTTCTGAGCCTGCTTACGGCAGCTGCCTTTGCGCAGAACACCGTCACAGGTTCGGTTAAGGACGCCGTAACGGGCGAACCCCTCATCGGCGTCGGAGTGATTGTTTCCACCGGCGGCGGCACCATCACCGACGAAGACGGAAGCTTTTCCGTCCGGGTCGGGAACGATGCCACCCTCACCTTCAACCTCCTCGGCTATGCCGACGTGGTGGAACCGGTGAACGGCAGGAGCAAGATCGAAGTCTTCATGAAGGAAGACGTCAATTTCCTGGACGAGGTCGTCGTCATGGGTTACACCACCCAGAAGAAGAACGAACTCTCCAGCTCCGTGGTGTCACTCCGCAGCGAGGAACTCCTGGACAACTCAACCCCCGACCTGGGCAACATGATCCAGGGCAAGGCAGCCGGCGTCGTCGTCATGAACGCCAGCGGTATGCCCGGTGAGGCGGCCCAGATCCGTATCCGCGGTACCGGTTCCATCTCGGCCAGCGCCGACCCTCTGTATGTGGTGGACGGTATCGCCGGCGGTACCTTCAACCCTAATGACGTGGAAAGCGTGACCATCCTGAAGGATGCCTCCGCCACCGCCCTTTACGGTGCTTCCGCTGCGGGCGGCGTCATCGTGGTCACCACCAAGAGTGCGAAGGACCGCAGCCGCACCGACGTCAACTTCAAGGCCAGCGCCGGTGTCAAGCAGTCCCTTTCCGGACGCTACCACCCTATGAACAGCCAGGAACTCTATGATACCCAGCGTATGATGATGAGCCAGGCCAACTTCGAGAAGCAGCGCCCGGAAACCCTCCTGGACCAGGACTTCGACTGGTACGGCAATATCTTCAAGAAAGGTATCGTACAAGACTACTACGCATCCGTTTCCGGCATTGCCGGACGCATCAACTTCTTTGCGAGTATCGACCACTACGACGAGGAAGGTTCCCTCATCGGAACATCCTATGACCGCAATTCGGCCCGTCTGAACCTTTCCGCCCCCATCGGGGAAAAGGTGACGCTGAATACGCGCCTGGGTTACAACCGGAGCCACAGCACCTCCTATACCGACTGGAAGGATGTCGCCACCGCCTACAACGGAATGCCTTGGGACAACCCGTTCGACGCGGACGGCAATCCGCTCGCCATCGGTCTTCCCGATGCCAAGGAGGCTGTCTGGTATGGAAAGGAGCAGTACAACCCCTTCCACTCCTTATTATACAACAGCAGCCAGAGCTGGGGAGAAGACATCGTGGCCGATGTCCAGCTGGTCTGGAACATCACTGACTGGCTTTCTTTCACCAGCAACAACCGCCTGGGCTCCTCCAACTGGAGCGGCAAGACCTATCTGGACAGCCGCACCAACACGGAAGCCAAGAACATCGGTAAACTGTCCCAGGATGCCAGCCGCAGCTGGAGCGTCGGACTGACCGAACTGCTCAAGTTCCACAAGAACTTCGACGCACACGCCATCAGCAGCATCGTCGGATACGAAGTGGGCTGGGGCTATTACGAAGGCATGGGTGCCGGCGGTATCGACATGCCCATCGGCATGAAGGCCCTCAACAGCGTGGGCGCCACCGGTATGAGCGTCTGGGGCAGCGATTCTCCTTCCGCTGCCTGGGCAGTGCTCGCGCAGACCCAGTATTCCTATATGGAGAAGTACATCGCCACCGCTTCCATCCGTTACGACCGTACCTATAAGTTCGCTCCCAAGGCACGCGGCGGTTTCTTCCCCGGCGTTTCTGCCGCCTGGATCATCA
>JAFZIX010000285.1 GCA_017554135.1 Bacteroidales bacterium
GCCGCTTCTTCATATCCTGTAGTGCCATTAACCTGGCCGGCAAGGAAGAGTCCTTCAACCAGTTTCGACTCAAGAGTATTCTTAAGAAGAGACGGGTCGAAGTAGTCATATTCAACAGCATACGCCGGCCTGAAAATCTTGGCATTTTCCAGACCTTTGATTGCATGAAGTGCATCCAACTGAACCTGAAGAGGAAGGGATGATGAGAAACCCTGAAGATAATACTCATTAGTGAATCGCCCCTCGGGTTCAAGGAACAATTGGTGAGCGTCATTCTCCGGGAAGACTCTCAGTTTATCTTCAATACTCGGACAATAGCGAGGTCCCTAACCCTGGATAATTCCGGCGAACAGAGGAGAATCATCAAAGCCGGAACGAAGAATATCATGAACTTCGGTATTGGTATGAAGAATATAGCAGTTCATCTGCTTCCCCTCTTTCTGAACGGCAGAAGGAATGGGAAGAAAACTGAAACGGTCCGGATCGTCGTCGCCAAGTTGGACGGGAAGAACCGAAGTGTCTATGGAAGATATGTCGATTCTCGGAGGAGTTCCGGTTTTCATTCTTCCGGTGGTGATTCCCCTTTCGACCAGTTGTTCGGTCAGGCCAAGCGACGGTTTCTCTCCGATCCTGCCGCCGGCGAAAACGGTACGCCCTATGAAAATCTTTCCTCCAAGGAAGGTTCCGGCAGTCAAAATAAGCGCCTGACACTTAAAAATCGCCCCGGTATTTGTGCGAACGCCGCAGATTTTTGAATTCTCAAAGAGAAAAGATATCGCTAAATCCTCGTAAATATCTAATTTACAATGACTTTCGAGAATTTTACGCCATTCTAGGGAAAACTGGATTTTATCGCACTGCGCACGAGGGCTCCACATGGCAGGACCCTTGCTCTTGTTGAGCATCCTGAACTGCAAGGTAGTGGCGTCCGTAACCAGGCCAGTATAACCGCCAAGAGCATCTATCTCCTTGACTATCTGACCTTTAGCTATTCCGCCGACTGCAGGATTACAGCTCATTCTGGCATAACCGCGCATATCCATTGTTATCAAAAGGACCGAACTGCCAAGGTTTGCAGCAGCCATTGCCGCCTCACAACCCGCATGTCCCCCTCCGACAACTATAATATCGTAACGGCTCTCCATCCTCCTTTATTTTGAAAGACCAAATAGAGCGGCCCGCTGGGAAAGATAATAATCCTCCTTTGACCTCATCGTTCTCTGTTCGGAATCAGAATGATCGTCGTAACCTATAAGATGGAGTAAACCGTGAACGATAACCCTGTTCAACTCTTCAGAGAAATCCGTTCCATAAAAACCGGCATTGTCTTGAACAGAGTCTATGCTGATGAACAGATCCCCGGATAAAACATCTCCCTCACAATAATCAAAAGTAATGATATCCGTAAAATAATCATGTTGAAGATATTTCATATTAACGTCCAGGATATAGTTGTCCGAACAGAATATTATGTTCACATCACCTATTCTCCGAACCTCGCTTTCAGCAACGAACTTGAGCCAGCGTCTTGTTTCAAGTTTATGCTTGAACTCAAAAGAAATATCTTCGCAAAAGTATCTGATCATTTTAGCACGGTTTTCGCATGCAAAATTAATTGCAAGCAGAGACAAATGCAAAAAAATTGGAAATCAAATTAATTATTCATACCTTTGGCTTGAATATGGACTATAAATTTTAAAGTAGATATGGAAGTTAAGAAATCAGAAAAGGCGAGCCTGGGGAACAAGAGATTGCTCTTCACGGAAATCGGATTCGTTCTTGCGCTGCTTGTTGTTTATGGTGCATTCGAATATAGCACCAAAGACAAACAGAACAAGGCCCTCGAAGCCGAAGTAGGACCTATTGAAGAAGAAGAGATGATTCCTATCACTCAGGAAACACCTCCCCCGCCGCCTGAGACCCCTCAAATTCCTGTCCTCTCCGATAATATCGATATCGTCGACGACGACCTTCAGGTAGAAGACAACATCCTCAATCTTGAGGACGATGCAAACCTGGGTGTGGATATTGTTGACTATGTCGAACAGGTTGAAGAAGAGGAAATCGAAGAAGAGGCCATTCCTTTCCAGTTGGTCGAAGAGAAGCCCGGATTCATGGGTGGAGACGCAAACGCATTCTCAAAATGGGTTAACGAGCGCCTGCAGTACCCTGAAATCGCCAAGGAAAATGGTATCCAGGGCCGTGTTCTTCTCCAGTTTGTGGTGGGTGCTGATGGAAAAGTTTCCAATGTAAAGGTTGTCCGTGGCGTGGATCCGGCCCTCGATAAGGAGGCTGTCCGCGTAGTCCAGAGTTCACCTAAATGGACTCCTGGCAAGCAGCGCGACCGCGCAGTAAAGGTCACCTATACATTCCCTGTTATCTTCCAATTGAGGTAATTTTAAAACTTTCAGATCTTAAGGCCGTCCCCAACCGGATGGCCTTTTTAAATAAAATGTTCGAAACAAAGCAGCATTCTTCAGAAAAAGCGGTATTCGTTGGAATCATCAAACAGAACGACGATGAGGCCAAGATAATGGAATACCTGGATGAACTTGAATTTCTGGCCGAAACAGCAGGTGCGGTAGGAGATAAAAAGTTTGTCCAGAAGGTGGACAAACCAGAAAAGGCAACCTATATCCGTAGCGGTAAACTCGCGGAAATCCAGCAATACTGCGAAGAAAACGATATATGCTACTGCATCTTCGATGATGAACTCACCGGGATGCAACAGCGTAATATAGAGAAGGTAATAAAGTCCGCCAAAGTTATCGACCGCACCAGCCTGATTCTGGAGATATTTACCCAGCGCGCACAGACCGCATACGCCAAAACCCAGGTGGAAATCGCACGCCTCAACTATATGCTTCCCCGCCTGGCCGGCATGTGGACCCACCTTGAAAGGCAGCGGGGCGGCGTCGGCACCCGAGGCGGTATGGGTGAAACCCAGATAGAGGTAGACCGCCGTATTGTAAAGCAGCGAATAAGCCGCCTGAAGGATGAACTGACTAAGATTGACAGGCAGATGGCCACCCAGCGGGGTAACCGCGGCCAACTTGTCCGCCTGGCCCTGGTGGGATATACCAACGTTGGAAAAAGCACCCTGATGAATCTGCTTGCCAAGTCGGACGTTTTCGCAGAAAACAAACTATTTGCAACACTGGATACAACGGTACGCAAGGTAGTGATAGAGAATGTTCCGTTCCTGCTCAGCGACACCGTAGGATTCATCAGGAAACTCCCCACGCAACTGATCGAGGCCTTCAAATCCACCTTGGACGAGGTGCGCGAGGCAGATATCCTGGTGCACGTGGTGGATATCTCCCATCCAGATTTCGAGGAACAGATGCAGGTTGTGGAGAAAACCCTGCAGGAAATCGGTGCTGGAAGTAAACCCATCTACGTGGTATTCAATAAGATAGACGCTTATCACTACGAAGAATACGACGAGTTTTCCCTCGAGCCTAAGAGTAAGATCAACCGCACTCTGGACGAGTTGAAAAACAGTTGGATTGCCCAAGAAAAAACTCCCTGCATCTTCATTTCCGCACTCAATAAAACGGGGTTGGAAAAACTCCGCCACGACATCTATAAGATGGTGGCGGAGATTCACGCGGGAAGGTATCCCTTCAATAACTTTCTCTGGTAATTACTCCGAGAATTTAGCTTTAAGGAATTCCCTGTTCAGGCGGGCGATATGCGAAACGGATATACCCTTCGGGCATTCCAGTTCGCAGGCACGTGTATTGGTGCAGTTACCGAATCCCAGTTCATCCATCTTCTTGACCATGGCGCGTGCGCGCTTGGCGGCCTCAACCTTACCTTGAGGCAGGAGAGCCAGTGAACTGACGCGGGCGGCAACAAAGAGCATAGCGGATCCGTTCTTACATGTTGCCACGCAGGCACCACATCCAATACAAGCAGCGGCATCCATACTTTCCTCGGCCACATCATGCCCGATGAGGATATTATTGGCATCCTGGGCGGATCCGGTGCGGACGGAAATAAATCCTCCGGCCTGCAGAATCTTATCATAAGCCCTGCGGTCCACCACAAGGTCCTTGATTACAGGGAAAGCAGAACTGCGCCAGGGCTCCACAGTGATGGTTGCACCGTCCTTGAAATGACGCATGAACAACTGGCAGGTGGTCACGTGGTCATCCGGACCATGGGCGCGCCCGTCCACATAAAGGGAACATGCGCCGCAGATACCCTCACGGCAGTCGTGATCGAAGGAAACAGGATCTATTCCCTCGCGGATCAGTTGCTCGTTGAGAATATCGAGCATCTCCAGGAAGGAGGCATCGGACTCTATATCCTCGATATGGTATGTCTCGAAATGTCCTTTTGCTTTGGCGTTACGCTGACGCCATATCTTAACATTGAAATTCATACGTCCTTAGTCTTTGTAGTTTCTCGTCTTAACCTCAATGAACTCATATTTGAGCGGCTCCTTATGGAGTTCAGGTTCAACACCTTCTCCCTTGTATTCCCAGGCGGCCACATACATAAAGTTCTTGTCATCGCGCTTGGCTTCACCCTCCTCGGTCTGGCTTTCCACGCGGAAATGACCGCCGCAGGATTCTTTGCGGTTAAGGGCATCGTAAGCCATCAGTTCTCCAATATCGAAGAAGTCTTCCAGACGCAGGGCCTTCTCGAGTTCCTGATTGAATTCAAACTGGTTCCCGGGCACCTTGACATCCTTATAGAAACTCTCGCGCAGTTCCTTTATCTTCGCGATAGCGGTCTTCAGGCCTTCCTCATCGCGGGCCATACCGACATATTCCCACATAATATGGCCAAGTTCCTTATGGATGGAATCCACAGTCTTGGTGCCGTTGATGGCAAACAGTTTATCTATGCGCGCCTGAACGGCCTTCTCGGCAACCACAAACTCGGGCGCGTTGATATCCGTCTTGGGCTCAGCGAACTTGTGCGAGAGGTAATCCCCTATCGTGACCGGGATTACGAAGTAGCCATCCGCGAGGCCCTGCATGAGGGCTGATGCGCCCAGGCGGTTTCCGCCGTGGTCGGAGAAGTTGGCTTCTCCGATTGCATAAAGGCCGGGGATGGTGGTCTGAAGATCATAATCCACCCAGATACCTCCCATGGTGTAGTGGATAGCAGGATAGATCATCATAGGCTCCTCCCAAGGGGAAGAAGCGGTTATCTTCTCGTACATCTCGAAGAGGTTTCCGTAGCGCTCGGCAACTTTCTGGTGGCCGAGACGGCGGATGGCGTCGGAGAAGTCCAGGAAGACGGCTTTACCGGTCTCATTCACACCGAATCCGGCATCGCAGCGCTCCTTGGCGGCACGGGAGGCCACGTCGCGGGGAACGAGGTTACCGAAGGCGGGATAGCGGCGCTCGAGGTAGTAATCGCGGTCTTCTTCAGGAATCTGGGAGGCCTTGATCTCGTGCTTGCGGAGTTTTTCCACATCCTCCAACTTCTTGGGCACCCAGATGCGGCCGTCGTTACGCAGGGATTCACTCATAAGGGTGAGCTTGCACTGCTGGTCGCCGTGGACGGGGATGCAGGTAGGATGGATCTGCGCGAAGCAGGGATTTGCGAAGAAAGCTCCCTTACGGTAGCACTGCATGGCGGCGGAACCATTGCTATTCATGGCGTTGGTGGACAGGAAGTAGGTGTTTCCGTATCCGCCGGTGGCTATCACCACCGCATGGGCACCGAAGCGCTCTAGCTGGCCGGTGACCAGGTTACGGGCGATGATACCCTTCGCCTCGCCGTTGATGATCACGAGATCAAGCATCTCGTGACGGGGATAACTCTTGACCGTGCCGGCCGCAATCTCCTTATTCAGGGATGCATACGCACCCAGGAGCAGCTGCTGTCCGGTTTGGCCACGGGCGTAGAAGGTACGGCTTACCTGCACTCCGCCGAAGGAGCGGTTGGCAAGATATCCGCCGTATTCACGTGCGAAAGGAATACCCTGCGCGACGCACTGGTCTATAATGGCGGCACTCACCTCTGCAAGACGGTAGACATTGGCCTCGCGGGCGCGGTAATCTCCACCTTTGATAGTATCATAGAAAAGCCTGTAGATGGAGTCGTTGTCGTTCTGGTAATTCTTTGCCGCATTTATACCTCCCTGGGCGGCAATGGAGTGCGCGCGACGAGGGGAATCACTGATGCAGAAAATCTTCACATTATAGCCGAGTTCACCGAGGGAAGCAGCTGCAGAAGCTCCGCCGAGACCGGTTCCTACCACTATAATCTCAAGTTTTCTTTTGTTGTTGGGGCTGACCAGATGAATTTCCGACTTGCGCTTGGTCCATTTCTCCGCCAGCGGTCCGTCAGGAATCTTAGAGATAAGTTTATCTGCCATTTTATTAATTATTGTTTAATAGTCTGCAATATTACTCATTTTTAGCGAGAAGGTCAAGTTTAAAACAGGGTATTATCATCCCCCTGGGGTTTAATTATCCCCAAATGTTTATACGCAATATCGGTTGCGATACGGCCGCGCTGGGTGCGGAGGATAAATCCTTCTTTAATAAGGAAGGGTTCGTACACTTCCTCGTATGTTCCTTGATCTTCGCTGATGGCGGTAGACAGGGTATTCGCACCGACGGGACCACCCTTGAACTTCTCTATTATTGTCCTTAATATCTTATTGTCTATGGAATCCA
>JAFZIX010000286.1 GCA_017554135.1 Bacteroidales bacterium
ATGATGCTGAAGTAGAGGTCCGCCAGCGTTGCGAGGCTGATGCGTTCCGGCCGATAGCAGACTCGGACCGTCTCCGCAAAGCCGGTGGTGTCGGTATAGACCTGCTCATACGAAGGACGCCCGTCGAACCCCGGCGCCCCCTGGGCATATCCGCTCACCGCGGATACCACGCCATCCACCCCGGAAAAGAAATGCTCCGTGCCCCAGAAGCATCCGCCTGCAAAGTATATCTCTTTTGTCATCATAAATCAAACCTCCACCCAGTGGATTACCGCCCCGCTGCGCTCCATCCCCCGGAACCAGGTCATCTGGCGCTTGGCGAATTGATGGATGGCGGTGGAGAGTTTCTCGAAGAGTTCCTCCTCCGTCAACTCGCCTTGCAGGTAGAGCGTAACAAATTTATATTCAAGGCCGTAGCCTATCAGCGTCGCCGCCGGAACGCCCTGCTCCAGCAGGCCGCGGATTTCGTCGATCATGCCTTCTGCCAGGCGCGCTTTCAGGCGGGCGTCGATGCGGGAGTTGCGGATTTCGCGGCTGACTAAGGTCCCGATAAAGTATGTGCGGGGAGATTCCTTCGCTTCGCTCGGAATGACAGCGGGGGCGCTCGGAATGACGGGAGCATCGCCCCCCGCGGAGGGCACGCTTAGCGGTTTCCTGGAGCGAAAGTCGTACCCCGCAGTTACCGCATTGATATACAACCCGGTTCCGCCGCAGAGGATAGCCACCTTGCCTCGGGAGCGGATATCGTCAAACGCAACGCGGAAATCCTGCACGAAATCGTACACATTGTACTGCGTACCCGCCTCGCGCACGTCTATAATATGATAAGGAATATCGCCATACTCCGCCAGGTCCTTGCCGGTGCCGATATCCATCCCCCGGTAAACCTGACGCGAATCCGCAGAGATAATCTCCGCCGGAAGGCCAAGCGCCGCCAACTCGTGAGCCAGACTCACGGCATACTTCGTTTTGCCGGAAGCAGTCGGACCCAGCACGCAAACCAACTCCACCGCCCCTGAACGCAGGTCGGCGGCAAGTTGCTGCAGGTCGATGGTTTCCGGATCCGGCAGCGCAGCGGGCAGAGGTTTACGAAACTTTGGCATAACACTACAAAGATATGAAAATCAATCAGCCGAAATGCAAGGTTTCGAAAAAATTGGGTTATATTAGCAGAGAAAGTCATTTCGTATGAAAAGAATCATCACATTACTGATCCTGCTGGCAGCCTTCTGCACACACGCTGCCGCGCAGGATCTTATAACCCTGCGGGACGGAACAGAGATCATCGCCAAGGTGCTCGAGGTCAATCTTCAGGACGTCCGCTATAAGAAGTTTTCGAATCTGGACGGTCCCATCTACACCGAGGCCAAAAGGAATATTCTGATGATCGAATATTCCAATGGCGAAAAGGATGTATTCACCCAGATACAGCAACAGCCGCTGCTTCAGATTCCGGACAGCGGACGCGCGATTCCGGAAGGAATTACCGCCGGCATGGCGTACCGGGATTATCAACACCTCTACAGTGCACGGCAATATAATAGGTTGGAGCCGGAGTATTACAGTCCGACTGCCGCGGCTGTCTGCTCGTATTTCATCCCCGGCCTCGGCCAGATCATCTGCGGCGAGACCGTCCGGGGCCTTTGCATCGGCGCAGCAGCGATAGGATGCATGGCATGCTCAGCCGGCAGCGGCGAATTCAGCAATGAAACCGGAGTGATTTTCGGCATCGCAGCCATTGGATTGTGGGCATGGGGCATATACGATGCCCAGAAAGTGGCCAAGATCAAGAACATGTACCTGAACGACAGTCAGTCCAGAAGGAAGGTCAGCTTGAGCGCCGGCCCGCTGTCATTAAAATTAACCTTCTGATGCCATGAAAAAAGCGATCCTACTCATAATAGCCAGCACGGCGGCCGCTCTGAGCCTCAACGCACAGATCTCCGTACGTATATCGGCAGGAGCAGCATCCGGCCTCATCACCTCACCATCCAGGGAGTTTGTCTTCGACCGCCCCCAGACCCTTTATGGCATCTACGGAGAGCTCTACGTCCTCGACCGTTGCACTCCGGTTTACCAGGTGGATGTCAGCAAGCAAATCGGGGAGATATTCCAGGCAGGCGTGGGCGTTGCCATCTCCAATGCAACCGGATACACCCGGGGAGTCAACAACGTCAATAACCTCACCAAGAAGCGTGTCCACGATTATCTGCTCGTGACACAGGGGCGAGTCAAATATTACTCCGGAGGGGATTTCTACCTTTACGGAGGATGCGCTCTTGGCGGCGGATACAGGCACATCGAAGAGCGCAATCATATCTACAACAGCGTAGCCTGGATTTACGAACTCTCCCCTATCGGAATCCACCTCGGCACAAAGCATGTCGGCTTTTTCGTGGAAGGCGCCATCGGTTCCTTGATCAACGGGTGCCGGGTCGGTATTAAATATACAATCTAACACTGCCATGAAGAAGTTAGCAATACTTACGCTTGCCCTGATCGGCATGATTTCCTGCTCCAGGGATTACAATTATATCGACCGCGGATTCGATGGCAACAGTTCGTATACAGGAGCCTATGTAAGAGCATATATTCAGCAGGTTTCAGACAATCTGATAGTCCAGAACCTGCAGGTCCTGGAAAAGGTTATCGCCCTGAACGCTAATAATATCTGGGCCGTCGGCAACGAGTATACATACAACAATGAACTCGATATCCGCGGCGTGGTTATCCGCAAGACCGATGCAGACAGCACCTGGACGCTGAGCAGAAGCGGGGATTACCCCATCAACGACGTAAAATACCCCACCGACTACGTCATAACGGCAAAGATGTCGGTCGGCAAAGGAGGCGCGAACCACTACGACTGGACCCTGACTCTGGAAGGCACGAGGACGGAAGACAACGGATTCGGGTGCAGTTTCTCGAGCGACGGAGCCATCCTCTACAAATCCTCTTACTCCTCTTATAATAAGTGGAGTTATATCAATGGAATAATTCGCATGTTCGTAACCAAAAACGGGGAAGAGATCGACAAGGCGATATTGGATTTCAGAGGAGATCCGAACAATCCCTTCTATGCGAATTTAAGATAGAATTCCTATCTTTGCAGTCCCATTGAATTATGGCGAAGGCAAAGAGTTCCATACAGATCCGCAACAAGCGCGCAAGTTTCGATTACGAATTCATCGAGACTTACGACGCTGGTATCGTGCTGGTCGGCACCGAAATCAAGAGCCTGCGCGCGGGCAAGGCATCCCTGCAAGATGCATTCTGTTACTTCGTGAACGGCGAACTCTACGTGAAAGGGATGAACATCGCCACCTATTTCTGGGGCAGTTGGAACGGCCACGAGCCCATGCGGGACCGCAAACTCCTCCTCACAAAGCGCGAACTCAAGCATCTGGCCCTGGCAGTCAAGACCAAAGGCCTCACCATAGTCGCCGTGCGCCTCTACATCGCCGAAAACGGATACGCCAAACTCCACATCGCCCTCGCACGGGGCAAGAAGGAATACGACAAGCGCCAAACCATCAAGGAAAAGGACGCGCGCCGGGAGATGGAAAGAGGATAAACTTTTTTTTGCAGTTTAATAGATTTGTTCTATCTTTGCAGTCCCAATCGGGGGATTAGCTCAGTTGGTAGAGCGCTTGCATGGCATGCAAGAGGTCAGGGGTCCGAATCCCCTATTCTCCACAAAAAACCGACGAAGTAATTCGCCGGTTTTGTCGTTAAAAGAGGAACCCCAGACTGAAATTCATGCCGAAATACCAGTTCGGGGTTTTATAGTATGTCACAGGTGCAGCAGGATCGCTGAGGTTGCGGCTGCTCATCTGATAGTTATTCATGAAATTCCACTGGAAATAAGGCGTGAGATTCAATGTGAGCCGCCAGATGCGCCAGGTGATATTGACTCCTGACTCTGCAGCGCAATAAAAGCGGTTAGGACAGCTGGTCACGGTTTCCTCGACGTAATTTTCTCCGGCAGGAGTATAATAGGTCCGCCTCAAGGCATCTTCTCCGAAAATATACCCCGGCGTAAGGCCGATAAAGAACTCCGCGCGGTTCACGAACGCCAGCAGGAAGGCAGCCATCATGTCCACAACGATATTATCACTGTCCCACAGAAAAGCGTCGAAAAGGTCCAGGGCTGCGATTGCTCCATAGGCCATTGCGTCGTTACCTTCCCTCATTCCTGTACGGAGTGAAAAAGCGACAGGGAAAGTGACCAGGTCGGCGACCCCCATGTTTTCCGTCATATAACGCGCACCCACGCGATACCCTATATGGTTACCTGTGAACTTGCTGTAATTCAGCCACAAAGCCATATCCAGCCCCCTGGAACTATTCAACGGTCCGCAACCTCCTACCCCGAAAGACACCTCCCCTACGGAAGCGTTGGGCACGAATTTCTGCCCGCTCGCCACCGTAGTAACAAAAAGCAATATGATAATAGC
>JAFZIX010000028.1 GCA_017554135.1 Bacteroidales bacterium
AATCAGTGGATTACTACACCCGATGGCAAGGTGCTTAAAGATGTCGGCCGCGTGAACAGTTACATAGCCCGCACCCGCTTTGGTGTGAATGCACAACCGAATTATTTTATCCTGGATACAGATGGCACAATCCTGGCCGGGCCTCGCGGCTACGACCTGTCGATTCCCGGATTCCTGGAATTTCTTTCTATAGAGTAGAGATAAGCGAGCGGAAGAGCCCTGTCATCTTACGGGAAGCGAGGTCTGCCTGGCGCACAATTTCGTTCTCATCAGTAATATAGTCGTCCGTGGCTTCATGGGCGACATCTGTTATTACCGACATTCCAAGGACGCGGATGCCTGCATGGCGGGCAACTATTACTTCCGGTGTGACGCTCATTCCTACATTATCCGCACCCATGGAGGCGTAGAATGCATATTCTGCAGGGGTTTCGTAGGTTGGGCCGGAACATGATACATATATGCCCCGTTTCAATTCTACTCCCTGTTTCGCGGCGATTGCCAGCATCTTTTCCTGAAGTTTCAAGTCGTAGGCGCAGGTCATGTCGGGGAAGCGCGGTCCGAAGTCGTCCAGATTAGGTCCGATAAGAGGATTGGGAAGAAGGTTGATATGGTCCCGGATCAGCATCAGGTCTCCAATATTGAAACTTTTGTTCATCGCTCCGGTAGCATTGGAGACGAAGAGATACTTGATGCCGAGTTTGATCATTACGCGTATGGGCAGCACCACCGTGTCCATGGGGTAGCCTTCATAGTAATGGTAGCGGCCTTGCATCGCAATGATGAATTTGCCTCCCAGTTTACCGCAGATGAAATTGCCTTTATGGCCCACTGCAGTGGCAGCGGGGAAGCCGGGGACCATTACATAAGGGACTACGATAGGGTCTTGTATCTCCTCCGCAAGTTGTCCGAGGCCACTGCCAAGGATAATCCCTGCAACAGGTTTGCGCCCATCCAGCCAGGATGACAGGAATGCAACCGCATCTTCTATGATGCCAACCCTTTTATTCATCCTACAGGCTCTCGATCATCTTGGTGAAGAGAGGAATCATGCGCTTGGTGGCAGCGTTGGCCTGCTGCACCACATCCTCTCCATCATTGAAATTACGCTCTACGTTCTGGGTGTTGCAGACATTGGTGACCACCGACATTCCGAACACGCGCAGGCCGCTGTGGCGGGCCACGATAACCTCGGGGACGGTTGACATTCCCACCAGGTCAGCGCCGGAAGCGCGGAAGAAACGCACCTCCGCCGGGGTTTCATATGAAGGGCCGGAGCCACCGAAATAGATGCCCTGATGGAGTTTGAAGCCCATTCCTGCCGCTATGTCAAGTGCCCTCTGCTGGAGTTTGAGATCGTAGGGGCAGGTCATGTCCGGGAAGCGGGGGCCGAAATCCTCCATGTTAGGCCCGATGAGGGGATTGGGCATGAAGTTGATATGATCCTTGATGATGATAGTATCACCCACTTTATAGTCCGGATTCAAGGCGCCGGCTGCGTTGGAAACGAAAAGATACTTGATGCCCAACTTGCACATCACACGGACAGGAAGGGTAAGTGTGGACATATCGTAACCCTCATAATAATGGAAACGCCCCTGCATAGCAATCACGCATTTGCCGCCCAGGGTGCCGCAGATAAAGTTTCCCTTATGACCGATAACGGTGGATACGGGGAAGCAGGGAATCTCGGTGTAGGGGATGGTGATGCGGTCTTCGATGATTTCAGCAAGTTGGCCGAGGCCGCTGCCAAGAATGATGGCTGCGATGGGTTTGCGCCCTTCGAGGCGGGATTCGATGAATTCCGCAGCGGTGTTGATCTTGGTGATTCTTTCGTCCATGGTGTTTTACTTGATTTTTGCCAACGCCTGCCTGGCTTCGTGCAGTGTTTCCCTTTCTCCGGGAATCTCTCTGTTCCGCATCACGAACTTGCCGCCGGCGATGACTGAATCTATGCAGTCTGAATGCGCCGAATAAACGAGGTTCGCAAGGAATGGCCCGGGAGAAAGGAAATAACTGCTGTCTGTTTCCACGATGGAGATATCGGCCAGCGCGCCTTCTTCCAGGCGGCCGCTGTTCAGCCTGAGTGCCTTCGCGCCGTTGATGGTCGCCATGTCCAGCAACTCATTGAGCGGCAGGGCCTTGGGATCGTTTCTCCATGCTTTCTGGAAGAGGGCGGAGGTCTTCATCGCCTCGAGAATGTCGAGGTTGTTGGATGATGCGCAGCCGTCCGTGCCTATGCAGACATTGACTCCGGCGTCCCTCAGTTCGTTGTAGAGGAACTTGTAGCCGGATGAAAGTTTGGTATTGGAATTAATGTTATGAATGCAATGAACTCCGTGCTTCGCGAGCAGTTCGATGTCGTGCTCCGAGAGCCACAGGCAATGCGCTGCGAGCAGATTGGGCCCGAGTACGCCGATGGCGTCCAGATATTCGACGGGGGAGAGTCCGCCATGGGCCGCTTTGCAGTCTTCTACCTCTTTGAGCGTTTCGCAGAGGTGGATGTGCAGGGGCAGGTCGTGCTTGCGGGCAAAATCCGCCGCCCATATCATCATGGGCTCGCTGACGGAATAAATGGCGTGGAAGGCGAGTTCGTAGATTGCTCCTTCGTCCTTCCACTGATCCTTCACCTCCTCGTACTTGCGCTCGCACTGGTCCATCTGCCGCTTGGCCTCCTCGGGATTGCCGAGGTCGATGATATCGTAGCCTACGGCGGGGCGTATACCCATCTCCGCAGCCGCTTTCTGGCAGGCCTGGAAGAACCAGTACTGGTCGTTGAAGGTGGTAGTGCCTGTGCGTATCATCTCGATGCAGGCAACCTTGGCACCCCAGTAGACAAAGTCGAAGTCCAGATTCTCCTCAAGTTTCCATATCTTCTTTAGCCAGTCCTGGAATATCATGTCTTCGCCGACGCCCCTCATCAGGGACATGGCGGCATGGGTATGCATGTTGATGAATCCGGGGATGGCCCATTTGCCGGTGCAGTCCATCACTTCGATGTTGCCGGCGAGATCCCAGTCTACACAGGAGCCTGCAGTGCTGATCTTCAATATATGCCTATCACCGATGAGAATGTCCTTTTCCTCACCGGCGATGCATATATTCTTCAGCAGGATGGAAGACATTAGAAGTAACCTTCCTGGTCGTGGTCCTGTTCCTGAGGTTCGGGCCTTACTGGAATCTCTCCACCGAAGCAATTATCGGTGATATACTTGATGACATCATCCAGGCCTTCCTTGAATTTTTCGAAATCTTCCTTGTAAAGGAAAATCTTGTGTTTGTCGTAGGTGAAAGTGCCGTCGGGATTGTTTCGCCTCTTGCTCTCCGTGATAGTCAAATAAAAATCATTCTGCCCCTTCGTGCTCTTTACATCGAAGAAGTATGTACGTTTACCGGCTCTGACAGGCTTTGAGTAAACATCTTCTGCATTGCGATCCTGGAAATTAACCTGATCTCTATCCTCTCTGTACATAATCTGAAAAAAATTAAGGTTTTTATTATTTCTGCAAAATTATAATTTTTTGAGGATTAGATGCTATATTTGCATATTATTTTTGTTTGAAAAAGATGCTTAACCGCAGAATCCTTCGTATAAAGGCTTTCAAGGCCATATACAGTTTCACGGAAAACCCGTCGGTATCCCTCAAGGAACTTGAAACCCAACTGGACCGTTCTCTGGAATCAACCAGGGATCTCTATCTGTTTTTACTTTGCAGCATCAGTCCCATTTCCGGGGAATCCAGAGCCCGTCTGGAGGCAGCCAGGGGAAAGTTCAATCCCAGTCAGGAAGAACTGCATCCAAACTTCAAGTTCGCAGACAACCTGATTGCACCGATTTTGGAAAACGACCCTGATTTCCAGAAGATCATCCAGAAAAAGAAGTTTACCTGGGACCAGTACGACGTGCTGGTGCGCCACCTTTATGACTCCATACGCTCTAAAGACTACTACGGTGATTACCTGCAATCCGGCCCCAATACACTCAAGGAAGATGCAGATCTGTGGTCAACGGTATTCGAGGAGGAATATGAGGATAATGAAGAACTTGAAGCCATCCTCGAGGATCTTTCCATTTGGTGGAATGATGATCTGGCCTACGCGCTTACATGGTGCTGCAGGACAATGGAATCCCTGGGGAAGGGCAAGCCTTGGAATCTTCCGCCTCTGTTTATGAGCGATATGGATGCTACAGGCTCAAAGGAAAGCGACAAGGCATTTGTAACCAAACTTCTGCGCACCGCATACAGCGGCTACGAGAAGTATATTCAGATGATTTCGGAAGTTACTCCCAAATGGGACCGGAGCCGTATATGCACAACGGATCTTGCGCTTATCATATGCGGACTGGCTGAAACTGATGCTTTCAATAACATCGCCCCCAAGGTGACTATAAACGAGTTTGTTGAGATTTCGAAGTATTATAGCACACCTGAGAGCCGTGCATTTGTCAATGGAATTTTGGATAAACTAATTAAAAAATAACGAATTATGAATTTCCTTACTCTTCTTCAGGCAGCACAGCCTGCCGCAGGCGGCGGTGCCGGCTTTTGGATTATGATAATTGCCTTATTCGGTGTTATGTGGCTCTTCATGATCCGTCCCCAGCGCAAACAGCAGAAAGAACTTGAGAAGTTCCGCAACGAACTCAAAAAGGGTGACAAGGTTGTCACTGCAGGCGGGATCTATGGCACTGTGGCTGAAATCCAGGAACGTACCGTCCTCATTAAGGTTGATGGCGAGATCAAACTACGTGTCGATAAGAACTCCATCGTCCGCGATTATTCTACCGACGCTCAGGCAACCAACGACCAGGCACAGCAGAAGTAGTTCCCGTGAAGAACTGGCAGTATTTTCTCGGCTGTCTTGCCCTTTCGGCCGGCATTTGGCTGATACACAATCTGTCGCATATGCAGACGGATGTTGTCAGCGTGCCGGTGATTGCGGAAAGCAGCATTCCGGGGAGGGCTGCCCGTTCCAGTGATGAAGTAACCCTGACAGCACGCTGCAAAGCATCCGGTTTCCGTCTTATTTACCTTGGCAGAAAGAGCAATGCGGTCAAGGTCCGGTTCGAGCCCGAAGATCTGATTCAGGAAGATGGGGACTATTTCACCATCTCCGCAAATCAACTCTACCGTTACGTGAACGACATTTTCGGCCCGGGCACAAGCGTGGAATCTTTCCTCTTCGACAAACTCAGTTTCCGTTTCATACGGGAACTAAACAAGAAAGTGCCTGTGAGGGTAGTTAGTACCCTTACATTCAGGCCCCAGTATATGCAGAACGGAGACTTCAAGGTTCAGCCTGATTCGGTGCTGGTATACGGTCCATCCGATCTTCTTGCAAATACGGACGCCGTCCACACGAAAGCCATCGTCCGCAGTGACATAAAAGGCAATCTCCATGGAGAGATAGCGCTGGAAGTGCCGGACAGATTAAGACTCTCGGAAAACACCGTATCCTGGGCACTGGACGTAAACCGATATGTGGAACTTGAGACGGAATTGCCCGTTTATGCGCGAAACGTGCCGGCCGGTGCGGATTTCTCCATATATCCCAGCAGGGTTAAAGCAGTATTTCGCTGCGTTTTCCCAATTATCTCGGATCCTACCGGCATAGTTTCCTGCTACGTGGATTACCGCGAATTTGCAGGTTCCTTGACAGGCCGCTGCATCATTCATTGTGATGTATTGCCTCAGGGTGTCATTAGTTGCACTTTGCAACCTGAAATAGCCGAGTGCGTGGAACGCCTATGAAAACCGTTCTGGTGACAGGAGGCATTGCCTCTGGAAAATCGGAAGTATGCCGCCATCTGGAGGTGTTGGGCTATCCGGTATATGATAGCGATTCCCGCACAAAGGCTCTGTATGAGACGATTCCGGGACTGAAAACAAGGATAGAAGAAGCCACCGGGTATCCTTTCTCGCAGATAGGGAAGATATTCAGCGATGATGCGATGAGGGAAAAACTGGAAAGCGTGGTTTACCCTGAGGTTCTGGCAGATTTTCTTGAATGGAAAGCAACATGCAAGGCGAACCTGGTCTTCTTCGAGTCTGCTATAGCGCTCGACAAGGCACAGTTTGATGGCCAGTGGGATGAAGTCTGGCTGGTGCGCGCCCCCCTCGAACAAAGGCTGAAACGGAACCCAAAGGCGGAAGGCCGTCTGCAAGCCCAAAAGGAAGTGGATGAATCCCGGGCAGATGTTGTCATAGAAAACGATTCATCGATAGAAGAATTACATTTAAAAGTTAATAAAGCATTAAATGATATGAAAACTGATCTTACTAAAATCCTGTCCGTTGCCGGTAAGCACGGACTCTACAAGTTCCTTGCTCTTTCCCGCACCAATTCGGCTATCGCCGAGGCTCTCTGTGACGGGCACAGGACAGTGTTCGATCCCCACAGCCGCATTACCACCTTGTCTGATATAGCCATCTACACTGAAGAGGGCGAATTTCGCCTGAAGGAAGTGTTCCTGGCCATCAATAAGGCCCTGGATGGCAAAGAGGCCCCTACTTCCAAATCTCCCGAGGCGGAGATAAAGGCCCTCTTCGACAAGGCTGTTCCCAATTACGATCCCGACCGTTTCTACTTCTCCCATATGAAGAAAATACTCGACTGGTACAACGAACTGGTCAAGTATGCTTCCCTGGATTTCGTAGAAGAGGAAGAGACCGAAGAGAATGCGTAGGCTCCGGGTCATAACCCTGGGCTGTTCCAAGAATACAGTCGATACCGAGCATCTGCTTGCGCAACTGCCGGCAGATGAGTATATTGTGGTGCCGGAGGATTATGCCGGCGCCGTTGATTATACGCTGGTAAACACCTGCGGATTCATAGGCGATGCCAAACAGGAGAGCATAGATTCTATCCTGCTGGAGGCGGAAAAGAAGAAGAGGGGAGAGACGGGTAAACTGATAGTATTCGGATGCCTTTCCCAGCGCTATGCCGCTGACCTGCCTACCCTTATTCCAGAGGTGGATGGGTGGTTCGGTGCCAGGGACCTTGCCCCGGTGGTGCGTGCCCTGGGTGCTGTTCCGGACTTGTCCAAACGCAATTCCCGCTGCTTCGAAAGCAACGGCAAGGCGTATGCCTATCTGAAGATTTCCG
>JAFZIX010000287.1 GCA_017554135.1 Bacteroidales bacterium
AATGCCAACTATGCAAAGGAGAAGATGATATGGAACAACCGCCTGCAGGTTGACTACGGTTTCCTCTATTCCGACGACAAACCCATACTGCAGAAGGTGAAGGACCGCATCTATTTTGAATCCAAGTGGGGCTACGAGACTCCGATCCAGCACTTGAGTTATTCCGCCAACTACGATTTCAAGACACAGATCGACAACAACTATAAGTACAATACTCCCAATGTTGCCACCGGAGAGCCCACGAAGGCCGACTGGCTTGCCGCACGCGACCTCAAGTCCGGTCTCCTCTCCCCTGCCTACTCCACCCTCGGTATTGGTCTCTTGTGGACCCCCAAACCCTGGCTATCGGTTAACGTCTCCCCTCTCACCGGAGGATTCGTAATCGTGCAGAACGAGGCGCTCCGCAAGACCTACGGCATGGAGTTGAAGAGCGAGTACGCAGACAATGCAGCACCCACGGGTGATATGTACAAGAGTTCCCGATTCGAACTTGGTGCCCAGGTCAAGACCGATATCAACTTCACGATCAATGACAACCTGAAGTATACCACCCAACTCGTGCTCTTCTCCAACTACCTGAAGAATCCCCAGAACCTCCGTGTGAACTGGGACCAGAAACTCTTCTGGAAGATGGCGAAGTTCTTCACCCTGACCTTCTCCACCAACCTCATCTACGATGATACGGTGCTGATTACCAACGATGAACATCCTACGGGATTCCGCACCATCCAGTTCAAGGAATTCTTCGAGATCGGATTCTCCTACACCATCAGTTCCAAGAAATAATGAAGGTGCTGCTTGCAGTCAGCGGCGGCATCGATTCGATGTATATGGCCGAAAGGGCTCCCGAACTTTTTCCGGGGGCCTCTTTCGCTGTTGCCCACTGCAATTTCTGCCTGCGCGGGGGCGAATCCGACGGTGACGAGGCCTTCGTGCGGGAATGGTGCGGGCGCAAGGGCCTGCCCATTTTCGTCAAGCGCTTCGACACCGCCGCGTACGCTGCCGAATGGCATCTCAGCATAGAAATGGCCGCCCGCGAACTGCGCTACGACTGGTTCGGGCAACTCTGCCGCGAGGAGGGCTTCGACAAGGTGGCGGTCGCGCACAACGCCGATGACAACGCGGAAACCTTCTTCCTCAACATGCTGCGGGGTGCCGGCACCCGGGGACTCCGGGGAATGGAAAGCCACGGCATCATCCTCCGCCCCCTCCTGGGCATCTCCAGGCAGGAAATCCGTGAATGGATGGAGGCGCGCGGACTTGCCTGGCGCGAGGACAGCAGCAACACATCCCCCGTGCACAAACGCAACCGCCTGCGCGCCGAGGTGCTGCCGGTGCTGAAGGAACTCAACCCTTCGCTGCTGCGCACCCTCGCCACCGACATGGAGCATATTCGCCAGACAGATGACATCGCCCAAAGGTACTTCCTCTCCGTGAAGGATGCGGTCTGGGACGGGCGGTATATCCTTATTAAGAAACTGCTGGCGCTGGAGCATCCGCGCTATGTTCTCTTCCGCCTGGTAGAGCCCGCGGCACTCACCGAAACGGCCCTGGACAATCTCTGGGAGATGATTTCTTCCGGCAGGCAGGTCGGCGGCAGGGTGTTCGTCGGCAAGCGCGGGAAGGTGCTCGGGCGCCCGAAGTGGCGGCTGGAGTTGGAACTAATCGACAAAACTTGCTAAATTTGCAATCTATGGCAAACACTACATCAATCCCGAAAGGAACCCGTGATTTCTCGCAGCAGGAAATGGCTGAGAGGAACTACATATTCGATACAATCAAGAACGTTTTCCGCAGTTTCGGCTATGCCCAGATCGAGACTCCGGCAATGGAGAACCTCTCTACCCTGCTCGGCAAGTACGGCGATGAGGGCGACAAACTTCTTTTCCGGATTCAGAACAGCGGCGAAAAGGCTGCACAGGCCCCTGAAAAAGGCCTGCGCTACGACCTCACCGTGCCCTTCGCTCGTTATGTGGTGATGCATCAGAACGATATTTCCTTCCCCTTCAAGCGTTTCCAGATACAGCCTGTCTGGCGTGCGGACCGACCCCAGAAAGGCCGCTACCGCGAGTTCTACCAGTGCGATGTGGACGTGATCGGTTCCCGCTCGCAGTTGAATGAACTGGAACTGGTGCAAATCGTAGACAAAGTATTCGGCTTGCTGGACGTGCGCGTGGCCCTCAAGATCAACAACCGCAAGGTGCTGACCGGCCTCGCAGAGATCTGCGGCGCGCCCGACAAGGTAGTGAACATTACCGTCGCCATCGACAAACTGGACAAGATAGGCCTGGATGCCGTGCTGGACGAGATGCGCGAAAAGGGCCTTCAGGAAAGCGCCCTCGCGGTGGTTCAGCAGATCCTGGGGCTGAAGGGTTCCGTGGCCGAAAAACTGGCGGCCATGCGCACGCTTTTCGGCGGTGGTTCCGCATCCGGAATCGAATCCGCCACCGGCCTGCTGGGCCTGGACGAACTGGAAGAACTGTTCGCACTGATTGATGCCGCCGGCGTTTCCGTGCCGGTGGAGATGGATCTGTCGCTGGCCCGCGGGCTGAATTACTATACCGGCGCCATCTTCGAGGTCAAGGCCCTCGACTGGGAAATCGGCAGCATCTGCGGAGGCGGGCGATACGACAATCTTACCGGCATTTTCGGGCTTCCGAATATGTCCGGAGTGGGTATCTCCTTCGGCGCGGACCGCATCTGCGATGTGCTGAAGGGCCTCGGCAAGTTCCCTGCCGACGTTCGCTCCACCACCACACTCCTGTTCGCGAACATGGGGGCGGATGAGGTTAAGTATGTGCTGCCGGTGGCATCGGCGCTGCGTGGCGCAGGGGTCCCGGTTGAAATCTACCCCGACGCCTCAAAACTGAAGAAGCAGTTCGATTACGCCGACCGTAAGTCCATTCCGTTCCTTTCTATTACCGGCGCGGATGAAGTCGCCGCCGGAGTGGTGCAGATCAAGAATCTGGCCTCCGGAGAGCAGATCGAAGACGTGATCGCTTTCCCGCAGGCCGGATACGGTTTTCACCGGGATGCCCAGCTTCGAGATGGTCTGGGCGGTTCCCTCCGTGGCGTACAGCGTGCAGCGCAGGTCATAGAACCGGCG
>JAFZIX010000288.1 GCA_017554135.1 Bacteroidales bacterium
ATCTTCCGGGTCCATTCCCGCCCGTAAGGTGAGATGTCCCGGGTGCCTACTATCGCAACCGAGGGGCGCTTGCGGAAGATTTCGGAAGGAGGGGAACTGCTGCGGTAGTATAAGCCCGCGGGGCAGTCCTCGCATTCCAGCAGCAGGGGAGGGAAGTCCGGCTCGGTGCAGGCGATGAAGGAGCATCCCCTGTCCGCCAGCCTGCCGAGTTCCGCCTCTGCGGTTTCCAGGGCCTGCCTATTGATGGTGCCGCGATATTTGCTGAACGGCCCCAGCACCTCGTCCGCCTCCTTCGGGCTCAGTTCGAAGACTGCCGCCGCCGATCCCAGTTTGGAGATGAGTCCGGAGGCATAGAGGGGCTCATACCCGAAAATCTTTCCCAACGCCGCAGCGCAAATCCTTTCTTTATACACATTTTCCATGCTGCAAGGTAGGCAAAAAAGAAAATACCCACGGGGTAAGAACCGTGGGTAAAAACTAAAATTTAAGTTTGCCTATAGTTAATCTACTATCAATAAGGCATCTCCGTACGGACCGAAGCGATAGCCTTCCTTGAGGGCCACGTCGTAGGCGTTCATCACGTTCTGGTAGCCTCCGAAAGCCGCCACGCACATCAGCATCGTGGATTCAGGCCTGTGGAAGTTGGATACGAACGCATCCGGGATGGAATAACTGTAAGGAGGGAAGATGAACTTGTTGGTCCAGATGTCGTTGGCCTTCACCTCGTTGGTGGTGGTCACGTATGTCTCCAGCGCACGGGCCACTGTCACGCCGACGGCGAGGATCTTGTGCCCTGCCTTCTTGGTGGCGTTGATCTTGGCCGCAGCCTCTTCGGAGATTATCATCCTTTCCCCGTCCATGCGATGCTTTGAAAGGTCTTCCACATCCACTTTGCGGAAGTGGCCGATGCCCATGTGCACGGTGATGAAAGTCTTTTCTATATCCTTGAGGATCATGCGGTTAAAGAGTTCGCGACTGAAGTGCAGGCCCGCTGCGGGAGCGGAAACGGCACCCTCGTGCTCTGCGAATATGGTCTGGAAGTTCTCTGCATCCTCCGGATCCGGATTCTCCTTCACCCATTCGGGAACGGGAGTCTTGCCGAGTGCGAACAGATTTGCCTTGAATTCATCGTAAGGGCCGTCATAGAGGAAACGCAGGGTCCTGCCGCGGGAGGTGGTGTTGTCTATCACCTCGGCCACCATGCTTTCGTCTTCGCCGAAATAGAGTTTGTTGCCTATGCGGATCTTGCGTGCAGGCTCCACGATCACATCCCAGAGTTTCTGCTCCTTGTTGAGTTCGCGAAGGAGAAACACCATGATGTCTGCTCCGGTCTTCTCTTTCTTGCCCAGCAGTTTGGCGGGGAATACCTTGGTGTCGTTCAGCACGAAAAGGTCTCCTTTGCCGAAATAATCTATGATGTCCTTGAAAAGCCTGTGCTCGATTTCTCCGGTCTTTTTGTGGAGAACCATCAGTTTGCACTCATCCCTCCAGCGTGCAGGTTCAGTTGCTATCCTGTCGTTCGGGAGGTCGAATTTGAATTGCGATAATTTCATTGTTCAGATAATAGTAGCTTTTATTATACGCCTGAACAATGGCAAAAGTTTCAGTGTAATAGCACTTTTTACACTCTGGCTTCGCGAAATACTTCCAGAATTGAGGGGAAAGTGTCTGCAAGGAAGGGTGGAAGGCTGGATTTGGCCACCCAACTTGCCTTGGTGATATCCTCTTCGCGCTGGGGAGTCAGGTTCACCGGATCGGTGTAGAGCATATTGTACCACCAGGTATGCTTGAGGTGCCAGATGCCGTCCCGCAGATAGCAATGGTCGGTGACGCAGATCAGGCTGCCGAGTTCGAGTTTGTCGACCCCGGTCTCTTCCTGAACCTCGCGCAGGGCCGTCACCTTGATGTCTTCCCCATCTTCCTGATGCCCCTTGGGAAGGTCCCAGAGGCCGTTGCGTTTTATCAGCAGGAAATCTCCGCGGCGGTTGCTCACCAGACCTCCGGCTGCATTCACCTCCTTGAACTCGGCGCACAGGCGGTGATAGACCTTGTCGGTGTTGGCTGCGGGGATGTAGATGCGGCTGAGTTCCTGGCTGCTTTCGAACATCAGCACGAGGGTGTGGATGTCGATTTTCTCCCCGAGGTGGAATTCCACGGCATTCGGATCCGCAAGGGCCTGGTCTTCAGGCTCGCAGATGATTATGCAGCGTTTCTCGAAGTATATCCTGTGCATATAAAAATTGCTATCTTTGCAATGCAAAATTAGAAAAAATTACTCAATGAGCGCACAATACAGCAGCAAACACGGCATCGTTTCCCGCCCCCAGGCCGAACTCTACATGGGTTTCACGGACATGCGTAATTTCGTGGCGATGCTCCCCGAAGACAAAAAGCAGGGCGTCACCTCGGATTTTGACACCATTTCCGCCACCGTTCAGGGATTCACCCTCGGAGTGAAGGTGACGCGTCGCGAACCTTATCAATATATAGAACTCCAGGATAATGGCGCTCCCTTCCATTTCATGGTGTCGCTTCATTTCGACCAGACCGATGACCCCGGCCGGACCGATTTCCATATCGATTTGCTTGCCGACCTGAACATGATGATGAAGATGATGATCGGCAACAAACTCCAGGAGGCCCTGGATAAAATAGTTGACGGCATTGTGGCAGTTTCCGAAGGCCGCAGACCGGAGGGTATGCCGGAGGATTTCAAGTTCTGATGCCGGAGGCTTCGACTGCCATACGTCTGAACCCGATGAAGGGGTGCGACGGGCCTGCCGGCTCGCCGGTGCCTTGGAGTCCCTACGGCCGCATCCTTTCCGAGCGCCCCAACTTCACCCTCGACCCCCTCTTCCACGCCGGCTGCTACTATGTTCAAGATAGTAGCGCCATGTACGTCGGCTATATTTTTAGAAAGACTGTCATTCCGAGCCACCCCACTGTCATTCCGAGCGCAGCGAAGGAATCCATCCGCGTTTTGGACCTTTGCGCCGCACCGGGCGGAAAGACAACGGACCTGGCGGCGTCGCTGAGGGAGGCGGTGGGAGATGGATTCGAACTGACGGCAAACGAAGTCATCAACTCCCGCGCAAGCGTGCTGACCGGCAACGTCGCGGTCTGGGGTGATCCGAACGTAATCGTCACAAGCGTCGATCCCGCCGTCATCGGCCGCACGATGAAGGGCTACTACGACGTGATTGTGGCGGACGTACCCTGCAGCGGGGAAGGAATGTTCCGGAAGGACCCGCGTGCGGTGGAAGAATGGACCCCGCAACTCCCCGGCATCTGCGCCGCTCGCCAGAAACGCATCCTCGCAGACGCCTGGCCCGCGCTGAAAGAAGGCGGCATCCTCATTTACTCCACCTGCACCTACGAAGACTGCGAGAACGACGCCAACCTGGAATGGGCTGCGCGCGAACTGGGGGGCGATATCATCCCCCCGGAGAATGAATTCGCGCAGTATGGGGTAGAACTCACGCGCTGCGGAAACCTCCTCCGTGCCGGCACCGTGCCGGGCGAAGGGCAGTGGGTCGGCGCCCTGCGGAAAAGTTCGGAAGCGCCCTCCGCCAGATGCAAACCGGCGGACCTGAAACCGCTGAACTGCGATTTTCAACTTTTTGACGGCCCGGAGCCAAGAGTGGAACTGGATTTGCAGCAATCATTAAGATATCTGCACGGAGATGCCCTCTCCCTGCCGGATGCCCCCCGTGGAATGCTGGTGGTCTGCTACCGCTCGCATCCCCTGGGATTTGTGAAGAATATCGGCTCGAGATGCAACAACCTGTATCCCAAGGGCCGCAGAATACGTATGGACGTATGAAGAAGATAGTCTCTATAGCATTCCTCTGCCTGTGCCTGGCCGCCACGGCCCAGACATCCGCGCAGTTCAAGGAGAAATACCAGCGGCAGGTCCGTAGCGCCGGTGCCGCCGGGGTGGGCGTGGAATACATCCTGGATAAGTGGAAAGCCGCTTTCCCGGAGGATTGCGATATGCTCGAAGCCCGCTACGCATACTATCTTGCCAAGTCCCGCAGCGACGAAATCCAGGTTGTGAATGCAGAGAAGTACCTCGGGCAGAAACCTGTGCTCAGCCTGAAGGATTCGCTTGGGAAAAAGGTCAACTACTTTACCGTCCCCGTTTTCAACGACTCCCTTTTCCGCATCAGCCAGAAATGCATAGACAAGGCAATAGAACTTGCACCGAATGCCCTGGACTACCGTTTCGACAAGATTACCGCCCTCGCGGCATACGAAAAGGAAAGCCCGGATATGGCCGCCACGGCGATGCTGGACCTGATAGACTACGATGCGTCCGCCAAGCCGGCGTGGACCTTCCAGGGCCAGACAGTCAGCAGGGGAGATTTCGAGTCTGCCGTGCAGGAATACTGCTACCTCTTCTACAAGACGGGCAGCGCGAATTCCTACGAATCGTTCCGCATCCTTTCAGAGAAGATGCTGAAGGCCAATCCAAAGAACGTCCTTTTCCTTAATAATATGGGCGCATACTGGCAGGTGGCGAAGCGGGACGACAAAAAAGCCGCCAAATACTACAAGAAAGTGCTGAAACTCAGCCCCGGCGACGAAACCGCCACCGCCAACCTTGCCATAATCGAAAGAAATAAACTCAAGAAAAAGTAGATATGAAAAAGCTGATTTGGATTATGATTCCACTGATGATGCTGGCAGCATGCCAGAACAAGGGTACCGCCGAAAAGGTCCCCGCCATCGACTTGAACAACCTGGACACTTCCGTGGCTCCGGGAGAGGATTTTTATAAATATGCAACCCACGGCTGGCAGGTCGCCAACCCCCTGGGTGCCGAATATGCCCGCTTCGGTTCGTTCGACAAACTCCGCGAAAATAATGTCACCCGCCTGAACGACCTATTTGCCTCCATGACCACCATGAAGACAAAGAAGGGAAGTGTGGAGCAGAAGATTGTCGATCTCTACAAGCAGGGCCTCGACTCCACCCGCCTGAATGCCGAAGGCGCCGCTCCTCTGCAGAAGTATATCGCCGAGGTCCAGGCAATCGAGACCAAGACCGATTTTGCCAAACAACTCGGCAAGATGCATCTTGAGGGAGAAGGCTCCATTTTCGGTGCCTACGTTGAGGCAGACCTGATGGACAGCGACAACCAGATTCTCTACATGGGCCAGGGCGGCCTCGGAATAGGCGACAGGGATTACTACCTGAAGGCCGAGAACTCCGCCATAAAGGAAGGATACAGGCTCTTCCTGAACAAGGTCCTGGCACTTGCAGGCATTGAAAACGCCCAGGCCGTGGCGGACAATACCGTCGCCGTCGAGGAATATCTCGCCCAGAACTCCTGGACCCGCGAGGAGGAACGCGACTACATGAAACTCTACAATCCGATGAGCACCGAAGAGATTATTGCCGCATATCCCGGATTCGACTTTGCAGCCTTCTTCGAGGCTTGCGGAATTCCCGCCCAGGACAAGATCATCGTTTGTGAGCAGTCCTTCTTCAAGGCCCTCAGTTCCTATGTGGAGAATACCGACCTGCAGGTGCTCAAAGACTACATGCTCGCACACCTCGTGAGCGGTGGCTGCGGTGCCCTCAGCGATGATTTCTACGCAGCCCACTTCGATTTCTATTCCCGCCAGATGGCCGGTATCCAGGAGCACAAGCCCCGCTGGAAGAGGGCCATGGCCGTGCCTAACGGAGTGCTTGGCGAGGCAGTCGGCAAGATGTATGTGAAGAAGTACTTCCCCGAGTCTTCAAAGAAGCAGATGGTCGCTCTCGTTAAGAATCTCCAGATTGCCCTCGGGCAGCACATCGACAGCCTCGACTGGATGGGTGCCGAAACCAAAGTCAAGGCCCATGAGAAACTGGACAACTTCACCGTCAAGATAGGTTATCCGGACAAGTGGAAGGATTACAGCACCCTCGAGGTGGATCCCGAAAAGAGTTACTACGAGAACCACCGTGCCGCAAGCCGCTGGTATATTGCAGACAATCTCAGCAAACTCGGCAAACCCACGGACAAGACCGAATGGGGCATGACTCCCCAGACCGTTAACGCATACTACAACCCTACCACCAACGAGATTTGCTTCCCCGCAGCCATCCTGCAGAAGCCTTTCTTCGATCCTGATGCCGATGAGCCCGTGAACTACGGCGGTATCGGTGTTGTCATCGGCCACGAAATGTCTCACGGCTTCGATGATCAGGGTTCTATGTTCGATGCCAACGGTAACATGATCAACTGGTGGACGGAAGAGGACAAGGCCAAGTTCGACGCTCTCGGCGACAAGCTCGTAGCACAGTTCGACGAGGTTGAGATTGTTCCCGGCGTACACGCCAACGGACGATATACCCTTGGAGAGAACATCGGCGACCACGGCGGCCTTTCCATCGCATTCACAGCTATGGAGAACGCTGTTTCCGGCGAAGACCCGATGATTGACGGCTTCACCCGCGCGCAGCGCTTCTACCTTAGCTACGGCGCCATTTGGGCCCAGAACATCAGGGACGAGGAAAAGGTACGTCTCACCAACCTTGACGTTCACTCCCTTGCAGTCAACCGCGTGAACGTTTCCCTCCGCAACTTCCAGACCTTCTTCGATGCCTTCGACATCCGTGAAGGCGACCCGATGTTCCGCCCGGAAGA
>JAFZIX010000289.1 GCA_017554135.1 Bacteroidales bacterium
GAAGATCGAGGCTGCCGTCGTACACCGTCTTAGACTCCTTGAAGGCTTCGAACAACCTGACGGCAAGTTCATCCCTGTTCTTTTCCTGTTTAAGGATGGATAGGTCATTCGCGTTTGAGATGAAGCCAAGTTCCACCAGTACTGAAGGCATCGCAGTCTTCCACAGCACGTAGAAGGGATCTTGCCAGATTCCCCTGTCGGCTTTGACGGGGCCTCCCTTCAACTTTTCGGAGATAATGGATGCAACCAGCAGGCTCTGCTCCAGATGGGCATTCTGCATCAGGGACATGAAGATGTATGACTGTTCGTCCGATGGGTCGAAACCCTGATATTTGGTGGAATAATCATCCTCCAGCAGAATTACCGAGTTTTCCCTTTTTACGACATCCATATTGTATGCGAAAAGGTCCCGGTTCTTATTGGACGACTGCCCAAGGATATGCACCGAATAGCCGTTTGGAGAGGTTGAATATGCGGAATTGATGTGGATGGAGATGAAAAGCTGCCCCCCTGCCTTGTTGGCGATGGCGGCTCTGTCCCTGAGTTCCACGAACTTGTCCGTGCTTCTGGTCATCACGACTTTTATGTCCGGGTACTCTTCCTTTATTTTCTCCGACAATTTGGATGCAATGGCAAGGGTGAAAGTTTTCTCGTAAGTCTTCTTGTCCTTGCTGACTGCGCCTGCATCTTTTCCGCCGTGACCTGCATCTATCACTACGGTACGCAATTTGAGGGTTTCAGCCCGGAGCGGAAGCATCCCGAGCATCAAAGAAAGGGCTATGCAGATTGCGTGTTTCAGAAATAAATCTTACTTTTGTACTTTGCAAATTTAGGAAAAAATTGCAATTGAGGAAAATTAAATACCTGTTTCTTGCGGCAATGTTGGTATTTGCTGCTGCGCACGATTTGGACGCGCAGCGTCCGCGCCGTTCCAGGGGGCAGGTTTTTTCCTCGCAGGTTGCAGAAAAGAAAGTCATTCTTCCGGATTCGCTTGAACTGGCCCGCAGGGACTCCATACGCATCGCAGACTCCCTCTTCCGCGTAGACTCTGCGGCCCTCATGAAGAACTCCTCCCTCGCTGCACCTGCCTTCTCTGCAGCCCGCGACTCCATCATAGAGAATTTCACGGATGGCAAGCGCATGATCCACTACTATGGCGACGTGAAGGTAAACTACCAGAATATGTCCCTTACGGCTGAGAGGATGGATTATGACTTGAATACCGGCACCGTCCATGCATACGGCGTATATGATTCTCTGGCAGGAGATTGGAAGGGGCGGCCGGTTATGACGGAAGGTCCCAAGGTGTATAATATGGAGGAGTTGCACTACAACTTCAACTCAGGTAAAGCACGTATCAAAAACATGATCACCAACGAGGATGACGGTATCCTCCACGGGCGGAACATCAAGATGATGCCGGACAAGTCCATCAATATCACCAACGGCAAATATACTGTCTGCGACCATGAGCATCCTCACTATTATCTGCAACTCACGGCGGCAAAAGTAGTAACCAAGCCCAGCCAGAAGATTGTTTTCGGTCCTGCATATGTTGTTATCGAGGATGTGAAGGTTTATCCCCTGGTGCTGCCTTTCGGCTTCGTGCCCAAGCGTCCCAAGAGGGCCACGGGTATCCTGTTCCCCACATTCGGAGAGGAGACGGCCCGAGGATTCTATATGAGGGACCTGGGAATGTACTTTGTTTTCGGGGATTATTTCGACCTGTCTGCCACAGGAGACTATTTCACTTTGGGCTCCTGGGCTCTGGACCTGAATTCCAGATACAAGGTCAACTACAAGTTCAACGGTTCCTTCTCTCTTAACTATTCGGACGACCGCACGGGGGAAAAGGGCAGCGCGGATTACAACCAGAGTACCAACTTCGGCATCAGATGGTCGCACAGCCAGGATTCCAAGGCTCATCCCGGGACCTCCTTCAGTGCATCGGTGAATTTCTCCAGCCCGAGCAACAGCAGATATAATTCCCATTCCGTGAACGAAGCCCTGCAGAATCAGGCATCATCTTCCATATCTTTCTCCAGGAGTTTCGGGGGGAAGGCCACTCTCTCGCTTAATGCTCTCCATTCACAGAACTCCAGAGACAGTTCCTATGCCTTTACCCTTCCAAACCTGACTTTCTCCGTTGCTACTTTCTATCCTTTCAAACGCAAGAATCGCATCGGCAAGGAGAAATTCTACGAAAAGGTGTCTTTTTCGTATAACACGTCCCTCCAGAATAAGATTAACTTCAAGGCCTCCGAGTTTATGGAGGATGGTTTCTTCGACAGGTTCCAGAACGGCATGACTCATAATTTCAGCATCGGCCTTCCCAGTTTCAGCCTGTTCAAATATATAACCGTTTCTCCATCCGTCAGTTACGGCCAGAACTGGTTCTTCCGCACGAACGATGCTCATTACGATGAGGAAACTGGGCAGATAGTCACCGAGATGAGCAAGCCCTTCTCGCATCTGGGCATAACCCAGACTTATTCCGGCGGATTGTCGGCCAGCACGCGAATCTACGGGATGTTCAATTTCGGCAAGTATCACCGGGTGCAGGCTGTGAGGCATGTGGTATCCCCTTCCCTGTCTATGTCTTTCAGCCCGGATCTCGCCACCTATGCCAACGGCTACCGGACGCTCACATACGTCGATAAGAACAATGAGTTGAAGACATACGAATACAATATCTACCGCGGGATGCTTTATTCTCCTCCTGGCAGCGGCCGCTCTGCAACGGCTTCTTTCTCGGTCGGCAACAACCTTGAGGCAAAGGTCAGGGACTATGCGGACACCACGGGCACCGGCAGCAAGAAAGTGAAGCTTATAGATCAGCTGAACATCCGTTCCGGATATAATTTCCTTGCGGACTCGCTGAAATTCAATACTATAAGCATGTCCATGTCCACTTCCCTCTTCGGGAAGGTAAGCATCAGCGCCAGTGCCAATTTCGATCCTTATGCGGTAGACAAGAAGGGTAAGAAATATAACGAGTGGGCAGTCAATATGGGCCAGGGACTGGCACGTTTCACCAACGCTTCGGCATCCTTGTCATATTCCCTTTCCGGAAAGGGCTCGATGAAGGGCAACGACGGCAGCAAAACGGCCGAGGGCGGTGGCGGCGATTCTCCAGCAAACTATTACAAGAGGATTTACACGCACCCGTATACGGGCGAGTATATTCCAGGAGGCTGGTTGTATTACACCAACCCGAATGTGCCCTGGTCCACTAATTTCAGCTACACGTTCAGTTGCAACAGGACCTGGATAGTCAACAAGACCACTCAGATGCTGGAGACCAAAAATAATATCACGCAAACTTTGCGATTCAACGGCAATATCAAGCTGACACCAAAGATGAATATCACCGTGTCTTCCGGCTATGATATCCAGGTGAAGAAACTAACCACCACGCAGATCAGCGCCACCTACGATCTCCACTGCTTCAACATGTCTGTTTCATGGGTGCCGACCGGCAACTGGCAGTCTTACAGTTTCCGCATTCAGGCAAATGCGGCGGCGCTTGCAGACCTGCTTCGTTTCAAGAAGAGCAGCAGTTACTGGGATAATTGATTTTATTTGCAATTATTCCTTTTTATTCTTACCTTTGCGTATCAAACAAAGCAGACCCGTTCCGGGGAGCTTTATTAAATTTTCATATATGCCACACACTCTTTTCGAGCTCAATAAGATGAGTAGAGAGCAGCTCGAGACCATTGCACAACAGTACAACATCAAGAAGATCAAGAATCTTGAAGATGCGGATCTTGCTTTTGCTATCCTGGACGCCCAGGCAACAGAAGCGTCGCATCAGCCAGATAAAGAAAAGCCCAAGGCCAGAAAAGGGCGCCCCCGTAAGGAGGAAAAGAAGCCCGAAGCCC
>JAFZIX010000290.1 GCA_017554135.1 Bacteroidales bacterium
ATCTGTTTCTCTGCTTCCAGGCCGATTACGGTCTGGTGAAGGCAGACATGATTCAGTACGGAGCCAAGGGCATATTTGCAGTTAGGGGTGGATACTGCAAGTTCTATTGCCTCGGAAATGGCGCAGCCAAGTGATCCCTTGTCATTGGGATTGCGTGTGATTATATCCTTTCCGGCGCGGGTACTCATTGAAGGAGAAGGCGTAATGGCGGCGCCGAAGGTCTGCATGATTGAGCGCCTGTAAGGTTTCTGCTCATAACTGATCTTAACCATATATACGGCACAGTCGATGCCGAACTTCTTGGTGGCATAAGACAAGGCACCGCCCCACTGTCCTGCACCGGTCTCGGTGGTAAGGTTTGTGATGCCCTGTTCTTTGGCGTAATAGGCCTGGGCAAGCGCAGAATTCAATTTGTGGCTGCCTGCAGGAGACACGCTCTCATTCTTGAAGTAGATGTGTGCAGGGGTGCCGAGAGCCTTTTCGAGTTCATATGCACGGACCAGCGGAGTGCAGCGATATGCTGCATACTGCTCACGCACTTCTTCAGGGATAGGAATCCACTCATCGGTCTGATTCAGTTCCTGGTCGGCACATGCCTTACAGAAGATAGGATACAGATCTTCAGGCTTCAAAGGCTGACGTGTGCCCGGATGCAGGAACGGAAGGGGCTTGTTGGGCATGATAGCCTGGATGTTGAAATAATGGGTGGGAATTTCGGATTCCGGCAGCATGAACTTTTTCTGTTTCATAATATATATCGGTTAATTGTTAATAATCAAAAACAAAAGCAGCATATCGTAAGTCCGACATGCTGCTTGACTCCTATATATACGGCAATGGAACTTACGACTTTTAGAGTTGTAAGCGCCACCACCAGATATTAGCAATCGTCTTCATTCTTTTGCAAAGAAAAAAATTAAATTCCGTTTATGCAAGAAAAATGTTAAAAAAACTATAATCCCCAGTCAGATGCCTTGAAACTGCCCTTTGGTGCGTTGGGCACATTAGGGAAATAGGTGATGCCCGTGATCTCTTCCAGAGCAGATACGCTCATCATTTCTTTACTGCTGACAACCTGCCCCTTGAGGCTATTTGTGTGGGACCGGACAAAAGCCGCGCATTTTAGTTCGGAAGAACTGCAGTCCTTCAAGGCCTTCCCACTGTTCCCGCTCTTTGTGCGAAGAAGAACGTAATAAAACATTGTCGGGAACCCTACATCGTTTCTGCCGCCAAATTCAATTCTCTGTGGTTCCACAGTAAAGCCATATCCATCTGTATATTTCTCAAAACAGCATCCGAGAACTTCATACAAGGTGTCGGCACATACTTGTAAATCTACCCAGTCTTCAAGTTTATTCCAACCGCCACCGGATGTATTGAAGCCGGAACTTAACTGTGGTGCGATATTAGAATAGAAGAATACATCTTTGTTAGTGGAAACAGAAGAGGTTCTTTCAGCAGAGCCTAGCATATGGCCCTTGTTACATCCGCCACCGGTGCTTTTTGAATTATATTGAATATTGGCTGGAATCGCATCATCTGCCCTGTATGCTTCATTGCGTCCAGATGAACCTACATACATTGAATGGCGAGGTGCGGCTACCCAAACCGGGCAATGCTTATCCGCACTGAAACAAACAGTATAGTTTCTGGCTGTTTTTCCACCCGGGCCCTTCTCTCCGCCGGAGCACATATGGATTGCGTAGTAGTAGTCGGCGTTAGACTTTTCTTTCTTGTAATTGTCGGTTTCGACAATGTTCATCAGAGGAACTTCATACCATCCGGGTTGATTGCTTTCTGTCTGCTCCGTGCCGGGATCCGGCTTGTTCTCGTCTTTCTTTGTGCTGAAGGGGCGAACTTTGCCATAGTAATATATTCCCTGGTTATTCTCCCACGCAACAAGATATGCCCTTAAAAAGTACGTTGTATTATCAGTCAGACCATCCAGGACACAGGTGTAGTTCCCTTCCCCGCTATTGGCAATGTACTGGGACTGAATAGTCCTGTCAAGTTTGTCTTTTGAGGTTCCCCACTCGAATCCCAACTCACGCGGGGCTTCCGGGAAGTCGCTGTATGAGGCATTGAGTTTAGCGGTATAAGGAGTAATATCGGTGACCTCTTCGGTAATAAGAACCTTTGCCCAATACTCTTCAACTTGATTATTATTGCCAGGACCGGTACATGCACAGGCACCCAGTATAAGCATGAAATAGAGATATTGAAAAAAATGCTTCATATACTAATATTGTCTATTCCCGAAAATTGCGGTTCCGATTCTCACTTCCGTGCTGCCGTTGCGGACCGCGATACGCCAGTCTCCGGACATGCCCGTCGAGAGTTGGTCGAATCCGTTCAAATGCGGATACATTTCTCTACACTCGTCGAAAAGAGTCTTTATTACAGAGAAATCATTCGTGACAGCCTCTTCGTCGTCGGTGTGCGATGCCATTCCCATAAGCCCACGGAAACGGACATAAGGGAACTCGCCCGTCATTTTCAGTACGGCTTTGACCTCGGATGGAGTAAAGCCTTGCTTCGTTTCCTCCGCGCCTATATGCACCTCCAACAGAATATCTGTCACCTTTTCATTCTTTTCCCCCCAGGTATTGATTGCTTCGAGAAGATGGAGCGTATCTACAGATTCTACGAGCGAGGCATAAGGCAGGACCAACTTGAGTTTATTTGTCTGGAGATGCCCTATAAAATGCCATTCTATATCTTGCGGCAACTGAACCGCCTTGCGGGCGAACTCCTGGGGACGATTCTCACCAAAGGCCCTCTGACCCTCGTTATATGCCTCCAGGATGGCTTCCAAAGGGTGAAATTTGGAAACTGCCACCAGTTTAACCCCTGATGGCAGTTCCTTCTTTATCATCTCCAGATTATATGCAATCATCTATCTGCGGTTGTTTTTCTGGCGCATCTGCTGCTCCTGCATCCTCTGTGCTTCCTCGAGCCTCTGCTGCCATTTGCTCTTCTTCACCGGCTTGTTTTCGGCTGCGGCTACCTTGGCCATGACTGCCTCAGGCTTGATCATGAACTTGCGTATCACCCAAACTTCCAACATGCTTATAAGTTGAGAGAGAAGGTAATAATAACTCAGTGCAGCGGAAAGGCTGTTACAGATGAAGAACATCATTATGGGCATCATCCACTTGCTCATGAACTGCATGCTCTGCGCATTGGGATCATTCGCCGCTGCCTGTCCGCTCATGGTCATCTTTGTGTAGATCCACATGGTAACGGCCATCAGAAGGGCAAAGAGCGAAAGGTGATCCCCTATCAGCGGCACCCTGTGGCCGAATTCGATGATGGCATCGTAGGTGGAGAGGTCTTGAGCCCAGAGGAAGGGCTGCTGGCGCAGTTCGATGGATGCCGGGAAGAAACGGAACATTGCCCAGAGTATAGGGAAGGTCAGCAGCATCGGCAGGCATCCTCACATAGGATTCGCCCCGGCTTTGTTGTACAGGGCCATGGTTGCCTGCTGCTTCTTCATCGCGTCCTCCTGCTTGGGATATTTGGCGTTGATCTTCTCGATTTCAGGCTTCAGGACCGCCATTATCGCGGATGAAGCGTAGGACTTGTAGGTCAGAGGCAGCACCACTAGTTTGATGACGATGGTCATCAGCAGGATGATGAGACCGAAGTTGGCGATGAACCTGTGGAAGAAATCGAACATGGGAATGATTACATACTTCGTGAACCATCCTACAAGTGAGCCTCCCAAGGGGATTATCTTCTCGTACTTCTGGTCGTATTCGCGCAGTATCTTGTATTTGTTGGGGCCAAGGTACATCTCGAAGGGGATGACATTATCCTGCCCCGGACGATAATCCGCACGCATTCTGGCCGTGCAGGCCATGAGATTGCGGGATTCATCCTCCTGAGGGAAGAAACTGATGTCGAAGGAGCCTGATGCAAACTGGTTTTTGGCGCGGATGATGGCAGAGAAGAACTGCTGCTGGAATGCAAACCAACTGACTTTGGAATCCACCCTCTTGCTGCCATTGCGGCTGCGCCCTATTTCCGTAGGTTTCTTGTCCCCGTCCTGATAGAAGTCAAGTTTGGAGTACTGAGCCTCATTCTTGTAGCCCTTCTCCATCCTGGGGATAATCATGGAATAGTCGATATCGACAGAGGAGACATTCCTGGGGATGCTGCTCATCCCGATGAATGAAAGTTGGCTGTCCACCATGTAGGAGTCTGCCTGGAGCGCATAACGCTGCTCGATGTAACCGCCGTCCGAGAAGGGCAGGCGGAAAACAACTGCCGTGTCGTTCTTCTCCGCAACCTGGAAATTGAAGTCCTTCGTCTGGATGAATTCCCCGGCGTAAACGCTCACGGAATAGGTGGATGCGCCGTCTTTGAAGATATGAAGCGCGGTGCTGTCGTAGTTGAAGTAATCCTTCACAAGCACACCATAAGGCTGCGCACCCATCGAAGAAAGCGTAAGGGCGATCTTGTCGTTTTCCAAAGAAATGAGCGATGCTTCGGCATTATGGGCTGCTTCCAGGGCTGCATCCTTGTAGATTGCGGCCTGGGGTGCAGGAGCGGCCACGGCCGGGGCTTCGGCATTATCCACAGGAACTACCGTGATAACGGTATCCCCCGCGGCTATGCGCTGGGCAAGGGCTATTGAATCCTGCTGGGCCTGCCATTCAGCGGCCTTGCGCGCCTGCCTGGACTGATAGAAGGTAAAGCCAAAAAGTATTAAGGCAATAAGGATAAATCCGGTTACTGAATTCTTGTCCATTCTTATTCACCCTCCTCTTCCTTGCGGATTTTCTCTTCGAGTTTGTGCAACTCTTCCTTGGCCTTGCTGATCTTGGACTCCATCTGCTTGATGAGAGCCTCGGAGTTCTTAGATGCGGAGAAGAAGCCGATATTGTTCTCAAAGGTCTCGATCTCCTGCTGCAAGGTCTTGTATTGCTGGATAAGGATATCTTTTGCGCTGCGCTCACGAGGCTTGCTGTCGGTGCCGCGGCTGCGGGTTCCCCGCTCAGAAGAACTGAAATCGGGGAATTTCTCCTGCATCGCTTCACGATAAGCGGACATTATGCCGTCTTTCTCTTTAAACGGAACAAACCCGATAGCCTGGAAATCCGCGGCGAACTTCTTTGCCGCTGCGATATTGGCCTCGGCATCTTCAACGGGCACATAGGCCTTGATGTCCTCGACTATCTTCTTTTTTGCCTTGAGATTTGCGAAATAATTATTTTCCGGCGTGGCGTTCTTGTCCCTCTCTGCGAAGAAATCATCGCATGCGGCGCGGAACTGCTTCCAGAGTTGCTCGCTCTTCTTGCGGGGTACTGCGCCTATTTCTTTCCACTGCTTCTGAAGGTCGATGAACTTCTCGGTGGTTTTCTTCCAGTCGGTGCTGGATTTCAGTTCCTCGGCGAGTTTGATAAGATTCATCTTTTTCTCTACGTTCGCATCCATCTCACCACGGAACTGTGAGTAGTATTCGCGCTTACGACCATAGAAGGCATCGCATGCAGCGCGGAAACGATCGTATACCTTTTGATTATCTTTTTTTGTGGCGAATCCAATCTTGCGCCACTCTGCCTGGATGGCTTCGATCTCTTTTGCAGAAGCATTCCAGTCATCAGAGGTCTTTATTTCACGGGCGGCGATTTCCTCCACTTTGACGCAGAGGGCCTCCTTTGCAACCAGATTCTCCTTCTGCTTGCCCTTAATCTCCTCAAAATGAGCCTGATAGCGCTTGTTAATCACTGCCGTGGCAGCCTGGAAACGTGTCCAGATACTATCCCGGAATTCCTTGGCGACGGGGCCGAATTCTTTCCACTGCTCATGGAGTTTCTGCAACTCGTTGAATGCGGAAACGATATTCTCGTTCTCGGCAAGTTTCTCAGCAGCTTCGCAGAATTTCTCCTTCGCTTCGAGATTCTTCTGGAAATCCAGATCGCGCAGTTCACGGTTGATCTTGACCTTGTCATAGAAGCGCTCCACATTGAACTGGTAGGTGCTGTTGATATCCCTGAAGGCGGTGGCGGGCACGGGACCTACAGAACGCCACTTGTCCTGTATCTCGCGGAATACGGGGAAGGATGCGCTAACATCGTCCTGACCATCTACCAGATGCTTAAGTTCCTCGATTATCGCTTTTTTCTTTTCTAAATTCTCTTCCTTCAGTGCATCCTGCTCCTTGTTGTACTCGGCTCTTTCGCGTTTATAATCTGAATAGAGAGACTTGAAGTTCTCTTCCACATCATCGAAAGTATCCGCCACTTCTCCGGCTTCGCTCTTCAATTTGCCAAGTAACTTGTAGAATGCAGACTTGATGGATTCCGCCTCTTTGCTCCGCGTCATGCGGTCTGCGCTTTCCATCAGACTTTTGAATACATCCGACACTTCGGAAAGAGTCTTTCCTTCCAGAACTTCGGGGGTAATGATTTCTTCGCTCATAATGACAGAGTTAATATATAATAACTTACAAATATAATGATTTTTGGTAACTTTGCGAAAATATCGATTATTCTATGAGGATAGACATTATCAGTGCAGTTCCCGAACTTCTTGAAAGCCCTCTGGCACATTCAATCGTGGGGCGCGCAATAAAGAAAGGTCTTGTAGAAATACACGTCCACAACCTTCGGAAATACGGTCTCGGACCGCGGAAAAATATCGATGACTATTCCTATGGCGGTGATGCCGGAATGGTGCTCATGGTTGAGCCGGTCTACAAAATGATAGAGGAACTACGTGCAGAAAGGGATTACGATGAAGTAATCTACCTCTCCCCCGATGGTGAAATCCTCAATCAGGCTATTTCCAACGAGTTGTCTCTCAAAGAAAACCTGATTTTGCTCTGCGGGCACTACAAAGGAATTGATCAGCGCATAAGGGAGCATCTTGTTACCAGGGAGATATCCGTCGGAGATTATGTTGTAAGCGGCGGCGAAATTCCTGCTGCATTACTGGCCGATTCCATAGTCCGACTCATTCCAGGTGCACTTACAGATGAAACATCCGCACTCAGCGACAGTTTCCAGGATG
>JAFZIX010000291.1 GCA_017554135.1 Bacteroidales bacterium
ACCATACAATTATCGGCAGCAAAATCGTGGCCGGCTGGAACCCGGACCGATATGTGTATTTCGCCGCCCGCTTCTCGGAGCCTATCGAAGATTTCGTCATCCTCCAGGAAGGCAAGCCGGTGATATACAACACAAAACGCTTCCGCAGTTCGCTGGAAGCCTGGGGCCGCGGCCTGCAGGCCTGCGTAAAGTTCCCCACCCGCGCCGGGCAGCAGGTCAGCGTGAAAGTGGCGGTTTCCGCAGTGGGCACCGACGGAGCGCTGAAGAATCTCTCCGAAATCGAGGGTAAGGACTTCGAGACCGTGCGTGCAGAGGCTGAGAATCTCTGGGAGAATGAACTCGGGAAGTACGAACTGGATCCGGCCTGCGACCTCCGCACCAAGCAGACGTTCTACACCAGCGTCTACCGCACGGCGCAGCATCCATTCCTCTTCCAGGATGTGGACGGCCGTTTCCGCGAGCACGACAAGACGATCGGTAAGGCAGAAGGCTTCACCAACTATACAACCTTTTCATTATGGGATACTTACAGGGCCTTCCATCCCCTGCTTAACCTGGTAAACCAACCGCTTCAGGCGGACCTCGCGAATTCCATGCTCGCACACTACGACAAGAGCACTGAGCACATGCTTCCTATCTGGAGTTTCTACGGCGGCGAGACCTGGTGCATGATAGGCTACCACGCCTGTTCCGTGCTGGCGGATATGATGGTGAAGGGCGTGAAAGGCTTCGACTATGAGCGAGCATTCCAGGCGATGAAGACCACTGCCACCAACCCGCACTACGACTGCATCCCGGAATACACCCAACTCGGCTACGTGCCCTTCGACAAAGAAAAGGAATCCGTCTCCAAGACACTGGAGTACGCTTATGACGACTGGTGTATAGCCCAGGCGGCAAAATTGCTGGGGCATGAGGAGGATTACGAATTCTTCCTGAACCGCAGCCGGAACTACCGCAATCTGATCGACCCGGAAACCAAGTATATGCGCGGACGCGATTCAGAGGGCAACTGGCGCACGCCTTTCGCCCCCATAGCCTACCAGGGCCCCGGTTCCGTGAACGGATGGGGCGACATCACCGAGGGCTTTACCATGCAGTACACCTGGACTGTCCCGCACGCCTTCGAAGATTATATGGCGATTGCAGGCAAAAAGTTCCTCAGGGACCGCCTGGACAGCATTTTCAAACTTGAAATGAGCGACGACATCCCGGGCGCCCACGACATCTGGGGCCGCATCGGCGGATACTGGCACGGTAACGAGCCCTGCCACCATGTGCTCTATCTTTATAACAAATTGGGAAAACCAGCCGAGTGCCAGAAATGGGTGCGCTACGTGGCCGACCATTTCTATGGGAACACTCCCGACGCCCTGAGCGGCAACGACGACTGTGGGCAGATGAGCGCCTGGTACATTTTCAACTGCATGGGCTTCTATCCGGTGTGCCCGGGCAGCAATGAATATGAACTGGGCTCTCCTTGCGTCCCGGGAGTGAAAGTAAGGCTTTCCGGAGGCGGAATCCTTACCGTACGCACAAAAAACTGGAGCCCGGAGCACGTGTTCGTGAAAGCAGTATACTTGAACGGCAACAAACTGAAAACCACCACCATACGTTTTGAAGACATTAAAGACGGAGCGGATTTGCTATTCGTTATGAAATAACGTTGTTTAAATTTTTTCAATTATTCCGTTGCCGTTTCAAAAAAAAATGCGATATTTGGTTGTTATTATGTAACAAAACGACATAAGCAACACACAAACTATACCTATTTTTTTAACAACTGTTTATGGTAAAACGTTTCATTATGGTAACGCTTGCACTCCTTACTATCGGCGTGCAGGCTTTCGCCCAGAACGCCGTGACCGGTAAGGTCGTGGACGCAAAGGGTGAACCCGTAGTCGGCGCAGGTGTTCAGATCAAGGGCACTACCGTCGGCGTTGTAACGGACCTGGATGGTAATTTCAGCCTCAAGGCTGCAGATAAGGCCACCCTGGTTATCTCTTCCATCGGTTACAAGACCGCAGAAGTTGCAGTCGGTAACCGCAACAATCTCAAAGTGGTCCTCGAAGAGGATACCCTCTTCCTTGACGACGTAGTGGTCGTGGGTTACGGCACAGCGCGCAAGCGCGACGTGTCGGGCGCTATCCAAAGTGTCAACTATGGCAACAATGCCAATCTGGCAGTCCTTCCTAACCCGAACGTTCTGGCATCCCTGTCCAGCAAGGTTGCAGGTCTCAATTACCTGCCTACCACCAGCGCGGCAGGTGACAACACCGCAACCATGACCGTCCGTGGTAAGAATGCCATTCCTACAGGAGGTTCCACTTCCTCAAGCGCAGAGTCTGTAAACCAGCCCCTGCTCGTAGTCGACGGTGTTCTTTCCTATGGTTCGATCAATTCCATCAACACCGCAGACATCCAGAGCATCGATGTTCTGAAGGATGCTTCCGCAGCAGCCATCTACGGATCTCGTGCTGCTAACGGTGTTATCATCATCACCACCAAGAGCGGTACTACTGCAAAGCCCCAGGTGAACTTCAATTCCAACTGGAGTTGGTCCAACTGGACCCGCATGCCCGAGTTCGTGACTGATAAAGAGCAGTTCCTCAAGAACCGCTTCTATAGCAAGCAGGGCACCGGTGATGTCAACTTTACCGGAAAAACCTGGGACTCTTATGCCACTCTAGACGCCGCCGCCAGCGAACTCCTTAACGAACGTGAGCAGCAGGCTTGGAAAGAGGGCGTATGGACCAACTGGCTCGATGAGATTTCCCGTACCGGTAAGGGTCAGAAATATGATGTCAGCGTCAGCGGTCGTGCAGAACGTGTGAGTTACTATTTCTCCGCCGACTATACCCGCCAGCAGGGCATCCGCAAAGGTGACGACTATGAGAAGGCCGGAGCAATGGTAAAACTCGACATGAATGTTACCGACTGGTTCACCGCCGGAATCAAGGCCAACTACCTGAACGGAAACAGCTGGGGCCAGACTGCCAAGATCCAGAACGCTATATGGATGACACCTCTCTCCTATGTGCACGCTGTCCAGCCTGGTTATGAGGACTGGTACAATAGCAAACCCGACGGCCAGACCGCCAGCCCTTACTGGGGAAGCGGCGCCGGTGACTCCTACCTGTGGACAGACCGCAGCACGAAGAGCGCCAACCTCAACGCTGTCGCTTATGCAAAAATCGATTTCCCCTTCATCAAGGGCCTGAGTTACAAGATCACTCTCCAGGGCCAGCGTAACACTTCCTACACTGATGTGTTCAACAACCCTGAACTCTTTGTTAACACCGAAGTCACCACCGAGATGGACAACCCTAACGATGCAGCTTTCCTTGCAAAGTGCCAGGGTTCCTCTTCCATGAGCCAGTATCAGGCATGGAATATCGACCAGATCGTTACCTTCAATAAGGATATCGACCGCAACCATTTCGACGTAATGGCCGGTTATACTCGTGAGTACAGCAATAGCAACGGACTTGCCGTATCATTCAACGGTTTCACCAACCCGGTCAACCTTAAATACTATGGCCTCAACAAGGCTATCAGCTGGAGCCCTAACCGTACCCGCACCGTTACCTCCGCAGTAGGTTATCTGTTCCGTGCAAATTATTCATTCGACAATACCTATTACGCAACCTTCAACTTCCGCCGTGACGGTTATTCCGCCTTCGGTCCCAATAGCAAGTGGGGTAACTTCTTTGGCGCAAGTGCCGCATGGGTGCTCAGCAATGAGGAGTTCATCAAGAGCATCGACGCCATCAACTTCCTGAAGCTGCGCGTTTCATGGGGACAGAACGGTTCCCGTTCCGTTTCCGCATACGCGACAAAGGCTTCTGTTGACAAGGGCGTGAACTCCGATGGCAGCATTCCAAACAACGGTAATATCACCATGACCTGGCTCGGTGACGACAGTGTTCTCGGTGTGGTTCTCACCTCACTGCCTAACGAATATCTACACTGGGCAACTGCCGAGAAATTCGATGTCGGCGTTGATTTCTCCCTGATGGAAAACCGCATTAACGGTAGTTTGGATGTTTACACCGGCAAGACCACCGGTATGGTTGTCAGCCGTTCGGCTCCTTACTTCTCCGGATTCAAGTCCGTGTGGGACAATGTCGGTCTTGTGACCAACAATGGTGTGGAACTTGTCGTCAATACGGTAAATGTTAATGGGAACGGTAAAGACTCTTTCCGTTGGGAAAGCAATATCGTCTTTGACACCAACGCCAACAAGATTGTTTCCCTCTTTGGCAAGAACTGGAAGGGAGAAGAGGCTGACGATGTCGCCAACGCAGTCGCATACGGCTTCGACGGCAACTACGCTCTCCAGGTCGGGCATCCTATTGGCTCCGCATACGATTATAGCGTAAGCATTTTCCAGAGTCAGGAAGAAATCAACAACTATGTCAACTCCGAAGGTGTTCAGTATCAGCCCGATGCCAAGCCCGGTGACCTCAAGTTCGAAGACTGGAACAAGGATGGTAAGATCAGCGATGCTGATATGCACTTCCTCGGTTCACCCGACCCTCTGTTCACCCTGAACTTTGGCAACACTTTGAGCTGGCAGAACTTCAGCCTCTACTTCAACTTCCGTTGGGCACAGGGCGACAAGACCCACTTCCTCTGGTTCGACCCTAACGCTTTCGGAACCAGGATGGGAAGCGGCAACCAGCTTGCACGCATTAAGCCTTGGACCGAGGAGAATCATTCCACAACATTCCCTCGCTATGGCTACAACAACACTGAAAACGACAACAAGTTCTTCTATCGTTTCTGGAACCAGCGTTCCTTCTTGAAACTTAAGGACCTTGTCTTCTCTTACAATATCGACCAGAACCTGGTCAAGAAGATCGGCCTTGCCGGAGCACGTGTTTACTTCGCTGGCACAGACCTGTTCACCATTACCAATTGGTCCGGTCTCGATCCTGAAAATGCCGGTACGATTGCTAACGGTGCCGGTTCTGACCGCTACGGAAGCACCGGGGCATACAAGACCTACACTTTCGGCGTCAACCTGACTTTCTAATTTAACATGACAGGAATTATGAAGATTACTAGAATATTTGCTGCACTTGCAGCTTCTGCTCTTCTCCTTACAGCCTGCAACGACAATGCATTCATCGAAGAAGTCTCTTACAAGGATGACTCTGATGGATTCTTCAAGTCCGAAGCATCAATGGAAACCGGACTTGCTTCCTGCTATGCCGAGGTCCAGTATATGATTTATGGCTGTATGCGTACCACCCACTCCTGGATGCTTATGGGTTGCAACCTCGATTCCTTTACCGAGACCTCCGCAACCGGTAACGTCAACTGGGATACGATGGGCCCTACCAGCGGCTATGCCCGTCACTGGGCC
>JAFZIX010000292.1 GCA_017554135.1 Bacteroidales bacterium
CCCATCAACGCCATGGGCATGACCAAGGCGATAGAAGAGAAGGTCGCCGTGGCCAAGAGCCGCTACAGCGGCGATACCAAGATCTGCTGCACCCGCTATGGCAACGTGATGTGCTCCCGTGGCAGCGTCATCCCCCTTTGGATCGACCAGATTCGCAAGGGTAACCCCATTACTGTGACCGAGCCGAACATGACCCGCTTCATCATGAGCCTCGAAGAGGCGGTTGATCTCGTCCTCTTTGCCTTCGAACACGGCCAGAACGGCGACATACTTGTCCAGAAAGCCCCCGCCTGCACCATCCGGACCCAGGCAGAAGCCGTCTGTGAACTCTTTGGTGGCCGCAAGGAGGACATCAAGGTCATCGGCATCCGCCACGGCGAGAAGATGTACGAAACTCTCCTCACCCGGGAAGAAGCCGCCAAAGCCGTGGATTTGGGCAACTTCTACCGCATCCCTGCGGACAACCGTGATCTCAACTATGACAAGTTCTTCACGGAAGGGAACGCCAAAGGCGCCGGCGCGGAAGAATTCAACTCCGACAACGCCCGTCAACTGAACCTCGAAGAGACCAAAGCGAAGATTGCGGCGCTGGAGTTTATTCAGGAGGAACTGGGCAGAGGAACGATACTGATATGATGTTTATGAACAGAATAATACAAAGATCTAACTATATGAAAAAGTGTGTTTTGAAAGAGGTGCTCCTCGCGACATCTCTTGTTCTTTTGTTTGGATGTGGGACGCCGAAGGAGCTTGTTTACATGCAGGATGTGGCGGATGGAACGACGATTCCTACCATGGCGGCTTCGCCAATCCGGCTGCAACCGATGGACCAGATCTCCGTGGTCGTGACTGGATTGGATGCGCAGGTTTCGGCTATGTTCAATTTGCCATATTATAGCCGACAGATTGGTATTACTCAATCGATGTCTGACGGCAGTGGGAACGCAGGGACTATCAATTCAAATAACTCAGTTTCTGGCTATACGGTGGATTCCAAAGGCGAGATTGATTTCCCGGTCTTGGGGAAAATCCAGGTTAAGGGCAAAACCCGGGAAGAAACGAGTGAGCATATCAAACAGCTTCTCATCGACAGCAGGCAAATAAAGGATCCTGTTGTTACAGTGGAGTTTATGAATCTGGGCTATTCGGTGTTAGGAGAGGTGTCCAAACCGGGTCGTTACCACATTGACCGGGACATATTTACGCTCTTTGATGCCATTTCTCTCGCGGGAGACCTCACCATTGACGGCAGGCGCGAGAACGTGATGGTGGTGCGTGGCTCCGGCACTGACCAGGAGCAAGTGTATACCATTGACCTCACCAACTCCGCATCGGTTTATGCTTCGCCGGCATATTACATCCAGCAGGGAGACCTGGTTTATGTCACGCCCAACAAGAAGCGCCTGCGAGACTCTACTGTAATGGGCAATAGCGCCTTAACCCCGTCTTTTTGGATATCCATGGTGACCTCCCTCACTTCCGTTGCCACTTCTGTAATGATCCTTCTTGCTAAATAAATATCGGTCATGAACGAATCTGCCGTAAAGAATACTTCCGCCTCTGCGCAAATGCAAACAATGCAGAGGCTAACCTTCCGCGATATCTGGTCCATCTGCCTCCACCGTTGGCCATGGTTTGTCGTATCCATCATGGTTTGTATGGCCTTGGCTGCCTTGTACATCATGGTAACACCGCCACTCTATACGCGTTCGGCCTCCGTTCTTATCAAAGAAGACGCCAAGGGGCGATCCATATCAAGCGATGTTCAGTCCTCTTTTTCGGACCTGGGACTGGTAGCCAATAAGGTGAACGTGAATAACGAAATCATCAGCTTCTCTTCCCCAGACTTGATGATTGAAGTGGTGAAGCGCCTGCACCTGGAGACCGACTATAAGCTGGAACATCGGTTTTACGACAGAACGTTGTATGGTAGTTCCCTGCCATTGACGGTGAGTTTTTTGGACTTGGGTAACAGCGATGCTGCCAAATTGGACATTGAACCGGAAAAGGACGGCGACTTCACGCTGACCAACTTCCGTTTGAACGACGATGACGCGGAAAAGGGAACCGTCGTTAAGGCCGCTCTGGGGGATACCTTAACCACTCCTCTTGGCCGTATCCTTCTCTTGGAGTCACCCTATCGCGGGGCTACGCCCTTGTCTTCCACCCTACATGTGTCCCGCTCTAACACTTATTTAGCGGCACAGCGTTTTGTCTCCAGGCTGACTGTGGAGCTCGCCAGCCAACAGGCCACCGTCATAGTCCTATCCGTCAACGACGTGAATGTACAGCGGGCTGTGGAAATCCTGAACATGCTCATCAACGTGTACAACGAGATGTGGATCAAAGATAAGAACCAGATTACCACCAGTACCAACGAGTTCATTGCGGAGCGCCTGCAAGTGATTGAAGCTGAGCTGGGCAATGTCGATAACAGTATTTCCACTTTCAAGAGCGCGCACCGCCTGCCGGACATTGGAGCATCGGCCAGCATGGACATGCAGGTGTCCATGGAAGCCGGTCGGCAGATTACGGAACTGAACAACCAATTGTCCATTGCCAGGTACCTCCTCTCCTATATACGGGACTCTCGGGGTAAGTTGCTCCCGGCAGATGCCGGGCTCAATGAGTCCAGTGTCCAGAATATGATCAACCAATACAACACCACGTTTCTGCAACGGAACCGTCTGGTGGAGAGCAGCTCAGAGGAGAATTTTTTGGTCAAGGATCTGGATCAGCAGTTGGAGAGCATGCGCGGAGCCATCCTCACTTCCATCGA
>JAFZIX010000293.1 GCA_017554135.1 Bacteroidales bacterium
ACACCATGGACGAATACCGGGGCAAGGTGGGGCATGGCATCCGGGACCTGGTCACCAAATCCCTGCCCGAAGATTATCGTGGAGACGCATCATACGTGGATTCGGCACTGAAAGACTTCCGTGAATACTACTCCGGCCACATAGACGTGCATACCAGACCCTACGAAGGCATGGTTAAACTACTTGAAGATTTACATAAAGCCGGAACACGTATTGCAGTGGCATCCAATAAGTTCCAAGAAGGAACCGAACATCTGGTTAAGGAGTTCTTCCCCGGAGTGGAATTCGCCGCCATCTTCGGCAACAAGGAAGGCTTTCCCCTCAAGCCGGATCCGGCAATAGTCGAGGAAGCCCTCAAGGCAGCCGGCGCAAGCAAAGACAGGGCCGTCATGGTCGGGGATTCCCGCACCGACATCCTCACCGCAGTCAATGGCGGCATAGGAGCAATGGTGGTCAGTTGGGGCTTCAGACCGCGCCAGGAACTTCTTAACGCCCTGGAGGAGCTCTCCCCTTCCGGCAGCATTGCAGACAACGCAGAGCAACTTAGAAGCCTTCTGGGGGCATTTTAAAAAAAGTTGAAAAATATTTGGATTATTAAAGCATATGTTATACCTTTGCAGTCCCGTTTTTTAGGGCGGAGGACTCGTTAGCTCAGTTGGTAGAGCACAACACTTTTAATGTTGGGGTCTCGGGTTCGAGCCCCGAACGGGTCACAAAACCAGAAAAATGCACCCTTAGCTCAGCTGGTAGAGCAATTGACTCTTAATCAATGGGTCCAGGGTTCGAGCCCCTGAGGGTGTACAAGAAAAAAGTCAGGCAAGCACCTGACTTTTTTCTTTATAACCATATACTCGCAAAAGCATCGCTGGGCATTCGCCAGTCGCCGCGGGGCGAGAGAGAGACGCTACCCACCTTGGGGCCGTCCGGCATGCAACTGCGCTTGAACTGCTGGCTGAAGAAACGCTTGCAGAAGGTCTTGAGCCACTTTGCTATCACAGCCTCGTCGTAGGCGCCCGCAAAGGCCTTTTTAGCCAAAAACAGCACCTTTTCCGGCGTGAATCCCCATCGCATGATATTATAGAGGAAGAAATCGTGCAACTCATACGGGCCCACCAGGTCTTCCGTCACCTGCGAGATGCTGCCGTCCGCTGCTGCTGGCAGGAGTTCGGGCGAGATGGGAGTGGCCAGAATATCCTCCAGCACAGCCTGTGCGCCGCCGAAGTGCTCCCTGGCGGCAAATGCCACCAGCGCACGCACCAGGGTCTTGGGAACGGAGGCATTCACGCCGTACATGGACATGTGGTCTCCGTTGTAGGTGCACCAGCCCAGGGCGAGTTCGGAAAGGTCTCCTGTGCCCACCACGATGCCGCCTTCCTGCCCCGCGACATCCATCAGAATCTGCGTACGCTCGCGCGCCTGTGCATTCTCGTAGGTGGTGTCGTGATTGTCCAGGGCATGCTCTATATCATCCAGATGCTGTGTCACGGAAGGAACGATGGAAATCTGCCTGGCGGTGATGCCGAGTTTCTCCATAAGCACTTCCGCGTTGCTCTTGGTGCGGGAAGACGTGCCGAAGCCCGGCATTGTGATACCTATGACTCCCTTGCGGTCCAGCCCAAGTTTATCGAATGCCAGCACGCTTACCAGCAGCGCCAGGGTGGAATCCAGGCCGCCTGAAATGCCGATGACGGCCTTCTTGCATCCAATATGCTCCAGGCGGTTGCAGAGGCCGAGCACCTGTATATTGAGTATCTCTTTGCATCGGGCATCCAGTTCGCTCCCGGAAGGCACGAAAGGATGAGCATCGACCTTCTTCAAAAGTTTGCTGCCGAAATCCGTCGGGAAGGCATCTCCGCCCGCCACAGTGCAATAAGAATCCGCCCTGCGCGAGCCTGCATCCCGGAAATTGGGGCTCTTCGCCCTGATGGTATCGAGCCTTTCCACGTCCACATCCGCATAGATTGCGGAGGATTCGCGGCCGAAACGCTCGTTTTCCGCGACCAGCACGCCGTTCTCGCTGATGAGCGAGGATCCGGCCCATACCAGATCCGTGGTGGATTCCCCATAGCCGCAACTGCAGTAGACATAAACCGCATTCAGGCGGGCGGCGGTGGATGCCACCAGTTGCTTGCGGTAGTCATTCTTGAGGAGGGCTTCGTTGGAAGCCGACAGGTTGATTATGACGTTTGCCCCGGCCAGCGCAGCATAACTACAAGGAGGAACGGGAACCCACAGGTCCTGGCAGATCTCCACCCCGACAACGGCCTTGCCCACAGAGAACAACTGTTTGATAGACAACCTTGTAGTCTGCCCGGCATAAACTATCTCTTTATCCACGTTGATGCCGCTCTCGAACCAGCGGGCCTCATAGAATTCAGCATGATTCGGCAGGTAAATCTTGGGCACTATGCCAAGAATCTTTCCGCCCTTTATGAGGACGGCGCAGTTGTAGAGCCTGCCGGCGCAGCGCACCGGAGCACCCACTGCCACCAGCATCCCGGCAGGGAGGGCGGCGCCTGCTATATCCGCCACCGCCTTCTCGGCGGCATCCAGCAATTGCTTCTGGCCGAACAGGTCGGCGCAGGTATAGCCGGTGGTGCAGAGTTCGGGGAAAACCACGACGGAGGCCTCCTTGGAAGCGGCTTCCTCTGCCAAGCGGATTATCTCTGCAGTATTGCGTACGGGGTCTGCCAGATACACCCTGGGGGTGACGGCAGCCACCCGGATCAGCCCATAGTCTTTATTCTCAAGATCTTTCATAACTGTCTCTGAATTCCCACAAATTTAATTATTTTTGTACACTTTTGCGAAAAAAATGAAAGCCCCCATAGTCACTCAGGAGTTGGAAATCCACAGTTACGAAACCGACCCCAATTCACGCATAAAAGCCGTAGCGCTTCAGCATCTGCTGCAGGAAATGGCTTATAAAGGCTCCGATTTCTGCAAGTGCGGCCAGGACGTAATGCAGGCCAAAGGCCTGTTCTGGGCGCTTAACAGGATTCATTTCCGCATTCTCGATACGCCCATGTGGGGAGATAAGGTCATACTCCAGACCTGGTCTTACGGGCAGGCTGGGCCGCTCTGGCACCGTAATTTCAAGATGGTGCGCCCCGAGGCCCCGGAAGAACCCATCGTGCTGGGCACATCCGCCTGGACCATAGTCAGCATCAGCGAAAGAAGCATCTGCAGGGAGGATCCCGGCTTCGATGCCTCCCGCCACTACCCGGCGGAGACGCTCCCCCTCTGCACCAAGATCCAGATCCCTGGGAATGTCGAAGCGGCGCCAGCAGGCAGCCACGACGTGGTCTGGTCCGACCTCGACATCAACGGGCATGCGAACAACTGCGCCTACACCAGATGGGCCATGGACGCCCTCCCCGCCGACTATCTTAACTCACACATTATCAGGGACGTAGAAGTGAACTACTACCACGAGATCCACCTCGGCGAGAAGGTGGAACTCAGCGTGGCCCGCACGGGACAACAGTGGTTTGTCACCGGGAAAAGCGGCGACAAGGTCTGTTTTGTGGAAAGATTCGAATTCGACTAGGCTTCGATTGCAGCGGCAAGTATTTCTATAGGATTGAGCACGGGAATGCCTGTGCTCATTTCTATCTGCCACTTGCAGGTCTCGCAGTCGGTGGCCACATATTCCGGATTACTGGTCTTGATGTCCGTGAACAGTTTGGCGCCTATCTTCTGCGAATATTCGTAGTTCTCTTTCTTGAATCCGAAGGTGCCGGAAATGCCGCAGCAGTTCTGGTCCAGGACAGTGAGAGTCACACCCGGAATCATGCGCAGCAATTCTATCGAATAATACTGCCATCCCATCTTCTGCATGTGACAGGCGGTGTGATATACCACCTTCATTTTGAAGTCTTTACGGAACTTCAGTTTAATCTCTCCTGAAGACAGTTTTTCATACAACCACTTGGTGGCCAGCATGAGATTATCCCTCACATCGGCATTCTCCAGACCGAGCACATCGGGGTATTCATCCCTCATCGTGAAGGTGCAGGTAGAAGATGTCGTGAGCACAGGCTCCCCTTCTCCCACTGCCTTGCGTATGGATTTGAGATTTAGTTCTCCCTGCTTCTTAGCCTTGGCTGCAAAGCCATTGCTCATCAAGGCCACCCCGCAGCATTTTTCCTTGTCCAGCAGATGCACCCCGTAACCGGCGGCGTTCATAATCTTCACAAGGTCCTGCCCCTGCTTGGGATAGTTGTAGTTCACATAGCAACCATGGAAATAGGTCACGAACTTGTCGAACCCGGACTGGTCCTGCTTACGGAACCAACTCACGAACTTCTGGCGGGAATACTTGGGGAAAGTACGATGCTTGTCAACACCTAACATGCCGTGCATCACCGACTTGACAGGCTTGAATTGGAGCACTTCGTTAACCACAGGAGCCACCGGGCTGGAGAGCGAACCGACCAGGTCGGTGGATGCCAGGGCCCAGTCCCTGAGGCCGCGCAGGCCCTTGACTTTTGCCTGGGAACCATACTTGATGCGCGCGCTCTGGATCATATCCCCGATGTGCACATCGGAAGGGCAGGCCACCTCGCAGCGCTTGCAGTTAAGGCAGTACTTCAACGCATAATCGAAGAACGCAGGGTCTTTCAACCTGTAGCGTTCCCCGTCCGGACCGGCTTTCTTGGGGCCGGGATAATCCGGATTGACCTCCATCATGGGGCATACCAGAGTGCAGAGGTTGCACTTGAGACATTGTTCAAGATTATTCATTGCAGATATCTCCCACGGCTGAAAGGTTAACTATTGCTTTGCCGGCCACCAGCACATGGCCTTCGGCATCGGTCTTGACCCGGAACTTCATAAAAGGCTGGGGGGCATTGATATCGGGATCATACCATTTGGTGCGGTCCGGATTATAATCCACATCCGCCCCGAAAACGGGCTCCCAGATATGCTCCTTGTCGGAAAGCAGGCCGCGGGAGAAGAACTTCCCGGTGGCCAGGATATACTTTTCTGCGGTCAGAGGCTCACGCTCTCCCAGATTGCGGGTGATGACTCCGGTCACCTTCCCGTCTTCTATTATACCGCGTTCCGCCCTGTCCCCGCGAAGCACGGTGACACCGGCTTTCTGAAGGGCTGCATGGCGCGCATAGGGGCTTTCATAGCGGACAGAGGCCAGGGAAAGACCCTCGGACACCACACACACTTTCGCGCCTGTCTTAACCAGTTTCTCGGCCTCCGTGCAGCCGGCCCAGCCGCCTCCTATTATTATGACGTCAAATTTCATTCTTGTTCACTTTTTGCATGTATTCCGCTTCCCTCAGGGTATCTCCCCAAAGCACGGGGGTCATGCCCTTCCAGCGCTCCTGGAGGTATTCCTTCACAAGTTCATCGGCCCTGGAGGGATCTCCGAGTTCTTCCGCCAGCGCCGCGGCCACCTTGGGGATGCAGTAAGATCCCTGGCAGGTGCCCATGCCTATGCGGGTGTGGCGGCGCAGGTCGGATATGTTGCGCACGCCGAACTGCTTCACTGCATAGGCGATTTCCGCCTTGGTGACATGCTCGCACTCGCAGAGTATCTCTCCTCCCTTTTCGAAGTCCATCAAGGAGACTTCGGTGCCGTGACGGCCGATAGCCGCCCTCATGTTGAACGGATCCTTGAAACGGGGCTTGCGGCCCTCCGAGCCGGGCAGGGGCTTCACTGCGGTCTCGCAGCGGGCGCTGGAGCCCAGTTTCTCGCATATCAGGTCCGTGGCCATCTCCGCCATGAGGCGGGCGGTGGTGAGTTTTCCTCCTGTGATGGTGATGAGCCCGGGGATGCCGTCGCGGGTTTCATGGTCCAGCAGGACTATACCGCGGCTGACGTTGCGGCCGTCTCCGGCGGGATCGGCAACCACCAGCGGGCGCACTCCGGCATATGCGC
>JAFZIX010000294.1 GCA_017554135.1 Bacteroidales bacterium
CACCTGCTTCCTCTCCAACAACGACATCACCGGTGGCAACTCCGGCAGCCCTGTGCTCGATGCCGACGGCAACCTCATCGGCCTGGCCTTCGACGGCAACTGGGAGAGCATGTCCAGCGATGTGATGTTCGAACCCGACCTCCAGCGCTGCATCAACGTAGATATCCGCTACGTGCTCTGGATGGTGGAGAAATGGGGAGAAGCCCACAATATCATCAAGGAACTTGAATTTGCGAAATGAGCCAGGAGGAGATACTTGAATTCCTGAAGGAAGTCCATCATCCCGCGAAAGACGACAGGGATATAGTGGAACTCGGGATGGTGCAGGCGGTGGATATTGCCGACGGCGCCGTCACCGTCACCCTGGGCTTCCCGAAGCAGAGGGATCCTCTGAAAAAATACATCCTCGGCGCCACGCAAGCAACCCTGATCCGCCATCTGGGCAAGGGCGTCAAAACCGAGGTGAAGGAGGTGGAGATCGACTCTCCGGCTCCGAAGAAAGGCAACGAGTTCACCAAGGAAACCCTGCTGAGTGTCAAGCACATAATAGGCGTAGCATCCGGCAAAGGAGGCGTGGGCAAGTCCACCGTCGCGGTGAATCTCGCGGTCGCGCTGGCACGCCTCGGCTACAAGGTCGGCCTTGCCGATGCAGATGTCTACGGCCCTTCCGTTCCGGTGATGACAGGCACGGAGGACGAGCGCCCCACTGCCGAGGAAATCAACGGGAAAGACTATATCACTCCGGTGGAGAAATTCGGGGTTAAGTGGATCTCGATAGGATACTTTGCAGACAAAGGGCAGGCGCTGGTCTGGCGCGGCCCGATGGCATCCAACGCCCTCAAGCAGCTGGTGCTGCAGACGAACTGGGGGCCGCTGGATTTCCTGCTCATCGACATGCCTCCGGGAACCGGCGACATCCACATTTCCCTGGTGCAGGAAATCGGCATCGAGGGTGCAGTGATTGTGACCACCCCCCAGACAGTGGCGCTGGCGGATGTGGAGAAGGGCGTGAACATGTTCCGCCTGGAGAGCGTCGGCAAGCCGGTGTTCGGCCTGATCGAAAATATGGCCTGGTTCACGCCGGAGGAGCATCCGGATGAAAAGTACTTCATTTTCGGGAAGGACGGCGGCGCAAAGATGGCCGAAGTCCTGGGCATCCCGCTGCTCGGGCGCATCCCCTTGGTGCAGGGTATTCGCGAGAGTGGCGATGCCGGTGAGCCGGTGGCGCTGGGGTCCCGCCCGGACGGCGTGGCGTTTGTGGAACTCGCCGGCCGCCTTGCCGATACTGTAAAATGTAAAACGTTAGAAGATAGGTAGTTACACAAAACGCCTACGCATTTTTACATAGGCGATTTTCATAAAACATTATATATCAGCAGATTAACATTTACGCTAATATGTACAGAACGAATACCTGCGGAGAACTCCGCATCAGTGATGTTGGAAAGAGCGTGACGCTGGCCGGATGGGTGCAGCGGGCGCGCAAACTTGGTGGAATGACTTTCATAGATTTGAGGGACCGTTACGGAATCACCCAGTTGGTGGTGGAGGCTGACGCACCCGCCGAACTTGTGGAAACAGCGACCTCCCTCGGCCGTGAATATGTGATTCAGGTCAAGGGCGAAGTGGTGGAACGTTCCAGCAAGAACCCCAAGATGCCTACCGGTGACATCGAACTCAAAGTCGCTGGAATCAATATCCTCAACAAGAGCCAGACTCCTCCTTTCACTATCGAGGACCAGAGCGACGGCGGCGAGGACCTGCGTGCAAAATACCGCTACCTCGACCTTCGCAGGAACCCTCTGAAGAAGGCCCTGGAGTTGAGGCACCGCATTGCGCATGAGGTGCGTAACTATCTGGATGCCAACGGATTCCTGGAGATCGAGACTCCTTATCTCATCAAGTCCACTCCCGAGGGAGCGCGCGACTTCGTGGTGCCTTCCCGCATGAATCCCGGGCAGTTCTACGCCCTTCCGCAGAGCCCCCAGACCTTCAAGCAACTGCTGATGGTGGCAGGTTACGACCGCTACTTCCAGATCGTGCGCTGCCTCCGCGATGAGGACCTCCGCGCCGACCGCCAGCCCGAGGTCCCGCAGATTGACTGCGAGATGAGTGTCGTAGAGCAGGAGGATGTTCTGAATGTGTTCGAAGGCATGATGCGTACGCTGTTCAAAAACGTGCTGGACGTCACCATCCCCGACCCTCTGCCCCGCATGAGTTGGTACGACGCGATGGACAACTACGGTTCCGACAAGCCGGACATCCGCTTCGGCCTCACCATACATGAAATCACCTCCCTTGCTCAGGGCCACGGCTTCGGCGTGTTCGACGGAGTACCTTACGTAGGCGCCATCTCCGTGCCCGGCGCGGCGGCATACACCCGCAAGCAGATAGACGAACTCACCGAGTGGGTAAAACGCCCGCAGGTGGGTGCCAAGGGCCTGGTTTACATCAAGTTGAATGAGGACGGCACGGTGAAATCTTCGGTGGACAAGTTCTTCTCCGAGGACGATCTGCGCAGCATAGCATCCGCCGTCGAGGCCAAGACCGGCGACATGATTCTGGTGCTCTGCGGTGAAAAACGCAAGACCCAGACGCAACTCGGCGTGCTCCGCCTGGAGATGGGCGGACGCCTCGGGCTCCGCGACCCGAAGGTGTTCGCACCCCTTTGGATCGTGGACTTCCCTCTGCTCGAATGGAGCGAGGAGGACGGCCGCTTCTACGCCATGCACCATCCGTTTACATCCCCCAAGCCGGAGCACCTGAAGTGGTTCTACTCCGACAAGAAGGAGGACCTGGAGCGCGTGTGCGCCAACGCCTACGACTTCGTGCTGAACGGCACCGAGCTCGGCGGCGGATCTATCCGTATCCACGACGCCGCGATGCAGAGCCGCATGTTCGACGTGCTCGGCATCAGCAAGGAGGACGCCGAATACA
>JAFZIX010000295.1 GCA_017554135.1 Bacteroidales bacterium
GCGCCCTCGGCACCGGCAAGATAATCGGCGCGCCCGTGCCCGGCACCGCCACCTCCGTGTGGTGGGAGAACCAGGTGGATCCTACGCTGGTCTTCGGCATCCCCCAGATCGGCTCCTGGAGTGTCTCCAACGGCCGCTACCTGGAGAACCTCCAACTCGAACCGGACATCCTCGTCTATAACGATCCCGAAAGCGTCGCCCGCGGCGAAGACAAACAACTCGAAGCCGCCGTCGCCGAGATGCTGAAGGTTGTGGGTGAGTAATCTATTGCAATATCTCCAGATAGCGGGATAAAAAGACATTATACACCGAGTAACTCGTCCCTGCCAGATTTGTATCTGCAAGGACGAGTTCCTTATCTATCAAGGAGTTAAGCGTCTTGAGAACGGAAGAACCTGAAGTCAAGCCGTATTTCCGGATAAAAGAGGCGGATGTCGGCTGGGACACTTTCCCCTCACAGGCGATGGCATGGAGTAATTTCCACTGCCCGTCACTGACCAGACGCTTTATTTCCAGAAATCTGTCCAGATTGGAAACCAGCAGGTTTTGAATTGCGTCAAGAGTGGTCTGCATTGTAATAATGCCCTTTCCAATACGGAATACCTCATTGCACAGGCTCTGGGTATAGAATGTGTGGTCTTTTGTCCAATTGATGATGAAGCGCACGATATCATCGTCTATCTGCTTATTCCTGTTGGCAAATTGTTTCTTGATAAAAGCAGCATAGATGCCAGGATCCAGTTTACCAAGAGGAAGCGAAGTCGTACTTTCGTAAAATGGTTTTTTGGCATTAGAGAACATATCTATCATTACATGCTTTTTGCTACCACAAAAGATAAAGCAGACATTATGCATGTTCTGGATGTATGTCCGAAGGGTGGCCTCCATATTAAACCCGTCGTATTCCCGTATCTGCTGAAATTCATCAATCGCCAGCACGGCTTTTCTGGCCCCGTTTTCCAAATATTCCAACAGTATTTTCAGGGTAGTGCGTTTTTCATCTTCTGAACGAAAAGTGAAAATGATTTCAGGAGCACCTGTTATAGTATTATAACTGATTAATGGACGGATTCCGCCAAGTAATGAAAGAAACCTTTTTAACGGACTTTTCTTCAGGTTTCCTGCAATAGATTCAGCCAGCAGTTTGATAAAACTGTCTAAAGAGGATGTGGAACTGATATCTACATAGTAGGTGTCATAATTGTCGTAGTTGGTGCGCAACTCTTCAAAGGCACGGAAAATCAACCCTGTTTTTCCCAATCTACGAGGGGATATCAAGGTGATATTCCTGCCATTTTCTATATAAGAAAGCAGTTCTGCCAGTTCTTTCTCTCTATCGCAAAAGAGGTCTTTTGACAGGTAAGGCCTTAATATAAAAGGATTTTCAACCATAATACAATTATCCTGCGGCAAAGATAATCGTATTATTTCAATTCACCAAAAGTAAATTACTAAAAGTGAACTAGCGGATCCCGTACTTCCGCAGGATCTTCACGAGGGGTTTGCGGACGCTTTCGGCCCAGATGTGGTAGCCGAAGTCGGAGGGGTGTACGCCGTCTGCGGTGGTTTCATGGTCGGGGGAGGCGGCGTTGGAACTCTTGATGTAGTACACGTCCTTATAGCGCTTTACCGCCACTGCCATGATACTGTCGGCCACGGCCATCTTCTCCGCCTCGAGTGCATCCTTTTTGGTGTCGAAGTTGCGGTTCTCCCTGTAAATGGAACGGATGAAGATCAGCGGCACGCCGGGATGGGTGGATTGTATGCCCTCGATGAATCCCAAGGTGCGTTCACGTATCTCATTGGGGGAGGGATTGGAGAAGGTGTCAAAGAAGAAGGCATCCGCCTCCGCATCCTTGAGCGCGTTCAGGAATTGCGGCTGCATTCTGGCATCGCCGCTCACTCCCAGGCTGTTGAACTGGAAACCGGTCATGCGGGTGAGGAAGCCGGGGATAGTGTTGCCGGGGCGCACCGAAGCGGAACCGTGTGTGAAACTGGAGCCGTATAAAACAATATTATATTTGAAAGGTTTCTCGCCGGGCTCGAGGGTGCATCCTTCCGGAACCCCCACCTGCACAGAGGTCATCACGGAGAAGAGAGGGAAGTACACCATGCACTCCTTGACGCCGGGGGCCATGTTCTCCACCAACTTGCACTCCTTGTATTGGTTATTGCCCGCGGGAATGCCGGCAGAGCCTGCCCAGGTCCACCTTCCATCCTTTTTGATGTAAAGGTCGAATCCGCGCTCGCCGCGGGTGTTCGGGCGGCCGCTTTCCACCATCGCGCGCATTCTGATAGCAGGCGCATCGGTGCGGAAAACGCAGATGATGCCGGAGGAGGTGTTCAGCAGGTTGATATCTTTCTCCACCCACCCGGTGTATTTGGAGTAGTCCATGCGCTTATAAGGGTCGGGGGTATTGGGGAAGACCTTTCCCACGATGGTGAGGTCCGTGGCTTCGACGAACTTGAATCTCTGCGCTTCGGCAGGCAGAACCGCTATCAGGGCGGCCAGGATAATGAGGATGCGTTTCATAATTAAAGGTTTAAACTGAGCCCAGCATCAGCAGGACTACGCCGGCGAGCATCAATGCCAGCACGCCGGCCTTTTGCGCGATGCGCTTCTCCTTGAAGAGGATGGCGCCCAGCGCGAAGGTGATAATAACCGCACTGCGGCGGATGAGAGAAACTACCGACAGCATGCTTCCATCCTCCTTCAGCGAGAAGAAATAGAGCATGTCGGCGGCGGTGATGAGCACGGCGATCAGCACCAGCGTCCAATCCCATTTGAGCGCTTCCTTTTGCCCGCGGGCAGCGCGGAGGAGGATGATGACCGCCAGTATGAGAGTGATGTAGATATTGGTCCAACTCTGCACGAACAGCGGTTGCATGCCGGTGAGGATGTGCTTGTCCCAGAGAGCGCTGGCGACCCCGGTCAGCACCGATACCAGCAGAGCCCAGAAACCCTTGTTTCCCTTGAAGGGCATGCCCTCGCGCTCGCTGTTCACGCTGAGAAGCCAGAGTGCCACCAGCACTGCCGCGACTCCGAGCCACTGAATCCAGTTCAGACGTTCCCCGAAGAGGAGAA
>JAFZIX010000296.1 GCA_017554135.1 Bacteroidales bacterium
CGAATTCGGCCCGCGCGTTGCAGCGCTTGTCGCCGCAGAGAGTGACGTGGTTGTTGAAGGAGTGGCCGAGAAGGACAGCTGGCGATTCCGCAAACAGGCGGCCATAGACCGTCTTGCAGCGGCTCCCAGAGACGCCAAAATGGTTGCCCTTGGAGACAAACTCTCCAACATGAGGGCCATCGCCCGTGACTATGCAGTCAATGGAGATGCCCTCTGGAGCCTTTTCCACGCCCCGCACCCCAGTGACCACGAGTGGCATTACAGGGGACTTGCCGATGCTCTCCGTGAGCTGGAAGGCACTTTTGCATTTACAGAATTGGAATCATTAATCAACCAGGTATGGAAGCCATAAAGATAGATCTCAACGATTATGTCCACTCAGGTGAAGGAGCCAACGGCGAAAGCTTCAATCACAGGACAGACCCGGGTATAATGATGAAACTGTACAATCCCGGCAAGATCCAGCAGCCTTACGACGAGATGCTCATGGCCCGCAAGGTCTATGATTTGGGGATACCTACGCCGGAGCCGGGAGATTATGTGACCGACGGCGTGCGCTACGGAATCCGTTTCCGCCGCATAGAAGGAAAGGTTTCATATTCCCGCGCCACGGCAGATCATCCGGAAAAGGTAGCACAGTATGCGGCCGAATTCGCCTCAATGTGCAAGGATCTTCACAAGGTCCACGTGGACACAACCCAGTTTGAAAACGTGAAGGACCGCTATTTCCGTCTTCTGGCGGAGAATCCGTTCTTTACCCCTGCGCAGAAGGATTCCATCGGCCGGTTCATTGCCGATGCTCCGGACAGTGATACCGCAATTCACGGTGACCTTCAGTACAGCAATGCCATTTTCGTGGGCGACAAGAGGTACTTTATAGACCTTGGCGACTTCTGCTACGGCTACAATCTCTTTGATGTGGCCATGGTCTATCTTTGCTGCTGCTTGAGCGGAGAGGAGTTCATCAAGGAGGTCTTCCATATGCCCAAATCACTGTCAACCAAGTTCTGGGAGTTCTTTGCACCGGAATACTTCGGGCACGATATTCCTGTGAAGGAAATTACGGAAATGGTCTCACCTTATGCCGGACTCAAGACTCTCATTGTGGAACGTGATACAAAGTGCCCCATGCCGGAATTCCGTGCGGCCCTTAAAGGCATAATATAGTATGGTAATCAAGCCAAAATCGTCAAAAGGCCTGGCGGCCGTACAGGGACTTCTGATAGTGCTTGTCAGTGTTATTACACTGCAGGCTACATCCCTGCTCCAGATGTACTACTCAAGGAAGGTTCTCACGGAAGAGGCCAACCGCAGGGCGGAGAGCGAACTGGAAACCACTGAACTGGAAATCACGGCAGTGGCCCAGATGGTTGAAACGGCGGTGAACAATGTCCAGTGGCATATTGCCCGCCTCGTTGACAATACAGACAGCCTTGTTGCCATTACAAGGCGAATGGTCAAGTATAACGACGTTATCTTCGGGTCGGCCATTGCGCTCACTCAGGACCACCTGTCGCCATACAGCTACCTGAAAGACGGGCATATAGTGAGTACTGATGCCCTGGCCAGCGCTTCGTATGACTATAAGAACAAGGAGTGGTATCTTAAACCCCAGGAACTGAAAAGGGGTTACTGGTCCGAGCCCTACTTTGACGAAGGCGGCGGCCAGATGCTCATGACAACCTATTCCGTCCCAATCGCAGACGACGATGGTACCGTTGTGGCTGTATTCACGGCCGATATCTCGCTTCAGTGGCTGTCGGCACTTGTGGAAGATATTGACGTTTATCCCTCGGCCCTCAGCATGGTGGTGAGCGGAAGCGGTAAAATCATTGTGAGTCCGGATGCCAAACTTTCCATGACGGAGTCTATCCAGGGACTGGCCGATAAGGCTTCTCCTGATGACTCGGCCGGTTTCAACCAGGTTAACCGCGCCATTCTTGCCGGAGAAACCGGCAACGCCAAGGTTAAACGGAACGGAGAAGTCAATCATATCTTCTACGATGCCATTGAGAGTATGGGCTGGTCCATGTCCATCATTATACCGGAGAAAGAGATATATGGCGGCATAAACCGCCTCAGAAACATAGTGCTGGCCCTTCAGCTCCTGGGCGTGCTGATGATTATTATCATTATCACTTATACCGTCGTGAGCCAGATGAAGCTTAGGGAAATGTCGGAAAAGGAAAGTCTGATTAACGGAGAGCTGAAGATTGCACGCGACATCCAGATGTCCATGATTCCCAAGGTTTTCCCGGCATTTCCCGAAAGGACGGATATAGACTTGTATGCCGCCCTTGTCCCGGCAAGGGAAGTGGGCGGAGACCTGTACGACTTCTACATTCGCGACGATAAATTGTTCTTCTGCATTGGTGACGTCAGCGGCAAGGGTGTTCCGGCAAGCCTGTTCATGGCAGTTGCCAGAAATCTTTTCCGTTCTGTATCGGCCCAGGAAGACAGTCCGGCAAAGATTGTGTCTTCACTCAATGACACGCTTACGGAATCCAACGAATCGGCCATGTTCGTGACCTTCTTCTGCGGCGTTCTGGATATGGGCAGCGGCCTCCTGAGGTACTGTAACGCAGGTCACAATGCTCCGGCGCTGCTGACTGACAAGATTGGCCAGCTGGTGGTTGAGCCCAACATTCCGCTAGGCGTCATGCCGGGCTTTGACTTTGCCATGCAGGAGGTTGCCATGCACTATGATGACGCCCTGTTCCTGTACACTGACGGAGTCACGGAAGCGGAGAATGCAAATCACGTCCTGTTTGGAGAAGACAGGATGCTGGGCGTCCTGCACGTGCGCAGATCGGCCGAACAGCAGCTGATTGCGGTCAAGGACGCTGTACTCAAGTTCCGCGGTGACGCTCCGCAAAGCGACGATATTACAGCTCTGTTTATACATTATCTTGGACATCCTGACAAGTTACCTATGGAATGTAAAATAGTGTTTGACAACGATGTCAGCCAGATTCCCCGCCTGGAAGGATTCATGGACCAGGTACAGGAGTCTGCCGGTCTGGATCCGGGGACGGTGGCAAGCCTGAATCTGGCCCTTGAGGAGGCCGTGGTCAACGTGATGATGTACGCCTACCCCAAGGGGGAGACTGGTCGTGTGAACCTCAAGGCATCCATAGACGACAAATCCATCACATTCCTGCTGTACGACAGGGGCGTTCCGTTCGATCCCACCGCCGCACCCGAGGCCGA
>JAFZIX010000297.1 GCA_017554135.1 Bacteroidales bacterium
CTCCGATAAGGCGGAACTTCTCTGCCAGTTCCGGGAAGCCCTCTGCATCGGCAGTCTTTGCAAACTCTGCATACATATCGGTCCATTCATAGTTCTCGCCATCTGCGGCAGCGGCCAGATTGGCAGCAGTGTCGCCAATGCCGTTCAACTCCTTGAACCAGATTTTTGCATGCTCCTTCTCATTCTCTGCAGTCTTGAGGAACAGGGCTGATATCTGCTCAAAGCCCTGCTTCTTAGCTACAGATGCAAAATAGGTGTATTTGTTGCGCGCCTGCGATTCTCCGGCAAATGCGGCTTGCAGGTTCTTCTCTGTCTGTGTGCCTTTGTACTTGTTGTCCATATTGTCAGTATTTTAGTGTTTATAACAAAGGTATGAAATTTGTACATTCAAATGCCAAATATTTATCAAAGTCAAGATGAAAAAGTTTATTTATTCAATTTCTATACTGCTTGCTGCAGCTACACTCTTTACCTCATGCAAAAACGTAGAAGAATCTGACCAGTACAAGCAGCTCCAAAGCCGGGTTGATTCTCTCAACCGCGCAAACAAGCAACTCACTGCAAACTATAACGAGACGCTGGACATGCTCAACGAAATCGAGAGCGGGTTCAATGAAATCTCTGTAGCGGAGAGCAAGCTGATTGCCCTCAATCTTGAGAACCAGGGCGACACCGTATCTCGCAAGGACATTATGCTCAACCAGGTGGACAAGATTAAGGACAAGATTACAGAACAGCAGAACAAGATCAATGACCTGCAGGCGCAACTGTCAAAGAGCAACGCCAAGAACAAGACCCTCACCGCTACTATCACCCGTATGCAGAAGGAGCTGGACGAGAAGACAGCCGTAATTGAGGATCTGCAGCGCACTGTTTCCAGCCAGATGGCTCGTATCAATCAACTGGACAGCACCGTGACATCCCTTGAAAAGAACGTGGCTGGGCTGCAGGAGCAGAACGCATCGCAGCAGGAGCGCATCAAGAGCCAGGATACCGACATGAATGCGGTACACTACATCTGCGGTACAGAAAGCGAACTCACAGAATGGCACCTGTTTGAGAAGAAAGGGCTGTTTGACAGCGGCAAGCTGATGGACCTCTCCAACACCTCTGCCGATTTCAAGACCTTTGACCGCCGTCGCGTCACTGTGATTCCCACCAACGGCAAACGGATCAAACTGCTCACCAACCATCCCGAAGGGAGCTACACGATAGAGCCCCAGGAAGATGGCACAGAGAGCATAATAATCAACGATACCGACAACTTCTGGAGCATCTCCCGCTACCTCGTGGTACGGGTAAAGCGCTAGTTTGCCTCACGCCAGCTGCGACCGGTCACAACGGGCGCATGATGATTCATAATCCTGCGAACGCCCATGCCAGATTTGGGCGCCGGGGCTGCTGACAACGAAACTTTCCTGTTGATGGCATCGTAAGCTGCGAAGTCCTCGTAAGTACCGTTCCAGCTATTGCCATACGCGAGTTTGTGTATTCTGTACCAGATTATATAACGTGAAGGAGCGTTGAACTCGCCGCTGTTATTGTCCATGATGCTATGCTCGCTGGGACGCCAAACTCCGTTGGAGACTGTGTAACCGCCCTCAAACACCCCGACACCGTCACTCTTGTAACGATTGTCAGAAAGGAATGCAGACCACTTCACCCTGGAAGGATCGGATGTAACATCTACGTTGGAGAACCACCTGTAAGGGGCGATGCTGACCAGATAGTCCCTGTCCGTAGACGAGAGGACACCGGGATAGAAATACTCGTCGGCAAGTTTGGCAAAACCGTGGCCACCCGCCTCGTGACGAAGCAACTCTGCAGTTTCCTCAAAAGAGTCGTCGAGCTTAAGGAAGTACGCCACGGCAGGACCGCAGGCGTAATCGCGACCTGTCCAATCCTCCGGCTCAAATAAGTTGCATGTGCCGCAGAGATATATCGTTCCGGAGAGTTCCTGATTGCCGCAAACGACCACCAGGGTCTCATCCATCCGCTTGTCATCCTTCACTGCCTTACGGGCCAGTTCAAAGCATTTTGCGTCATCTCCGCTTATGTAGGTCCCTTCTCCCCTTACGGTTCCCAGACTGCGTCCGCCGCGGGCATATCCCTCCGTGGCAGAAACCGTAGTCACAAAATAGATGTTGAAAAGCTCGCGGAACGACTTATACGGCTCAATGCCGAAGTAGCTTTCAGCGGCAGCTTTCATATCCTTGATATATTTGCCGTTTGCCACCTCACGGTCGGAGTAGGCATCGCCCATGAACACGATGTCGATACCGTTTCCTTTCGATGCCCTCTGGTACACCGTCACTTCACCTTCTCTTGAATAATCTGAAGACAAGTAGAAGTCCGGCTCAGGCAAATCAGTATATTCATACGGCTCCATCACATCCCAGTAATCCTTCCATCCGCTGTCGGAAGTGTAAAGCCTCATAGCCTGGGCGGGAACATAAATTTTCAGGGAAGGTACCTTACTAAACTGTTTGTCGCTGTATGCCGGAGGAACTATGCTCCGGAAATAAACGGACTCCAGGGCCCTGGAATCCATGAAAGGATACAGACCGATGGAACTGAGGTTTGCAGACAGGGTTATGCTCTTGAGGTTGGAGCAATATTCAAAGACATAATCGCCCAACGATACCACCTGGTCCCCCATCTTAATGGAGGTGAGGTTATGCCTGCCATGGAACACCTCGGTTCCGAGGGAAGTCACCTCGTCTGGAATCACGTAGTCTCCACTGATTGAAGGCAAAACGAATTGCAACTCATGGTAACTGGTAACGAAGCCCTTGTTGTCGCTCGTGGTATGGCTGCCGTAAATGGCCTCAAGATTAGCGCATCCCATAAAAGCATCTCCGGCTATGTAATTGAGGCTTTCGGGGAAAGTGACGCTCCTCAGATTGGGGCAATCGCTGAAAGCATAATATTGGATACCCTGGATTCCCTCCGGGATTTCGTATGAAGTATCATCTTTTCCGGCAAACAAGAACAACATCATAGGATGGAACATATCTTCGGCCTGATATAGGAACTTGCGGTCCTTGGATATGAAGCGGCTGTCGCCGAGGAGGTTTTTAAGATTCTTGCAGGAGCGGAACGCAAAATGGTCGATGTTCTCTATCGAAGCGGGAAGGGTAATCGATTCGATTCCGCTCAGGGTGAAGCTGTTCATTTCAATGTCCCGCAACCCTTCAGGAAGGACCAGGTTCTTGAGGTACGGGGTGTTTGTCATGGAACCGGTCGTAATCCTGGTGACCCCGGACGGCACCTCATAGGAGGAGAGCCCTGCAGGGGCGAAGCCATACAAGACGCCGTCAAGTATGAGACAACGGCCGTCTTCTGACACGTGATGCCCAGTATAACGCTCCAGGGAAGTATCACCCGGTAAGGAGAAACCGTTGTTATCTATCTCCTTGAGGGCGGCCGGAACCCTGAACTCCTTGAGATAGATCATATCATAAAGCACAAAACGGCTAATGTGCTCTACACAATCCGGCAGGAGCAATCCCGTAATTCTGTGCGAATCCTCGTAATTTATGTTAGTGTATGTCTTCTCAACACCATCATAACGGGTCAGGGGGGCGCTGTAACGGATGACCCCCACCCCATCTTTGAATGTATGGGACACTACGGTGCAGGAGCCTTGATTCTGAAGTCTCGCACCATCCAGGGGCTTGTTGTTGTTGGTTGTATACCATACCTCGTTGCCGGCAGGGAGTTCTCCTTCTGGCAGAGCGGCGCCGCTGAATTGTATTCCCTTATCGGCCAGATTGATGCGGCCGAATACAGAACGCTTGAGTTCCACCCTTTCATTTATCGTGAATGTGGCAGAAACGCCGTCTGCCTTGTACAGCACCAGAGATATCCCCTTCGCAAAGACGGTCGGGATGCATACAATGTAGTAAGAGGTTCCGGACTTGAACGACTTGCCTTGCGGAGCATGAAGCCGGATTAAGGTTTCACCAGAGCCACCGGCGGGTTCTGTCTCCACCGTAGAGTCATCTACTGTAACAAGGATGTTACCGGCAATTACCTCGTTGTCATTGCCGCAGAATTCTATGTATTCGATATCATCACTTTCGAAAGAAACACAGATGCCGCTGAGCACGTTGCGGAAGCGGAGGCCGCCATCCCCCGCGGTAATACCGGCGCTGTAAAGCAGGCCGTTGGCAACATTGCCGTCTACAGATTCCTGAATGTATGGCAGGTTGGCTTTGATGGCCCGTCCGTCAAAAGACAAATCATTCTTGAAAGGATAAAAGGCTTGGTACTGATTCGCCGCATCTATCGTTCCGGTGAAGCCGCACTCGGCCGCCTGTTGCGATATGCTGGAAGAAAAACGGGCAGCGGACTTACCAGAGAAGACTGCAATCTCGTCCCCGGGCACCCAGTAAACCTTGGTTCCTTCTACAAGGGTGGTCTTAGTGGGGGCATCATCAAAATATGCGTTCAGGGTTATCTCTTTGCCTGCCTGCAAGGCGCCAGAGTCAATCGGAGACTGGGAGACGCAGCCCGCAAGGGCAATTATAGCCGGCAGAATGAATAAATACTTTTTCATCGTTCTTCCTCCTATCAGTTCAGATCTTCATAACCATAATCCTCGTTTTCTCCTTCAATTGTGACAACTATCTCCGCGCTGTCCTTGACGCCGTTGTCCGCACTCACCGTAACTGTGGTCTTGCCGGGGGCCAGACCTTCCAGTTTCCCCTTGTCGTCTACCTTGGCTATCGCAGGATCTGCAACCTGCCAGGTAAAGTCTGAATTGATGGCATTCTC
>JAFZIX010000298.1 GCA_017554135.1 Bacteroidales bacterium
GGAGAACCCAGCGTCTTCCTCGACCCCAACAAACTCAGCGACGACGGCACCGTGGCCCTCAAGGGCACATATTTCAGCCACGACTGCAAATACATGGCATACGTCATCTCCCGCAGCGGAAGCGACTGGGAAGAGATCTTCGTCATGGACGTGGAGAACGGAAATCTGCTGGAAGACCATATCGAATGGGCAAAGTTCACCGGCGCATCCTGGAGGGGCGACGGATTCTACTACAGCGCCTACGACAAGCCCGAGGGCGATGGTCATGAGTTCAGCGGCAAGAACGAAGTCCATAAGATATATTACCACAAGATCGGCACTGCCCAGGCGGAGGACGAACTCTTCTTCTCGAATCCCGAGGAGCCTCTGCGCTTCTACCAGGTGAGTGTGAACGAAGACGAGACTATGGCCTTCCTATATGAAGACGGCGCAGACGTGGGCAACAATCTTTATGTGATGGACTTGCGTAAGCCTGACTCCAAGTGGGTGCAGATGACTGCCGACATGAAGAACAGTTGCTATCCTATTGAGGACGATGGCGACAAGATTTACCTCTTCACCAACTTGGGAGCCCCGCTCAATAAGGTGGTGGTTACCGATATCAAGAATCCTACATACAAGAACTGGAAGGACCTTATTCCTGAAAGCGACTGCGTGCTGGAGGGAGCCGGTTTCATCGGCGGCAAGATTATCGCCAGTTACCTCAAGGATGCATCCACGCATGCCTATCTGCACGAGATGGACGGCACCCGCATCAAGGAAATTGAACTTCCGGGTGTAGGCAGTGCTGGATTCAGTGGCAGGAAGGATGAGCCCTGGTGCTTCTACTCTTATTCTTCATTCACCACTCCCGGCACCATCTACAGTTATGACCTGCTGACTGGGGAGAGCAAGGTGTTTACCCAGCCCAAGACGGCATTCGACATGTCCGATTACGATGTCGAGCAGATATTCATCGAGAGCAAGGACGGCACCAAGGTTCCTTTCTTCGCCACCCACAAGAAGGGCATAGCACTCGACGGAACTAACCCCGTTCTGCTATATGGATATGGCGGATTCAACATTTCGCTTGATCCTTCATTCTCCACGAGCCGAATTCCGTTCCTCGAGGCAGGCGGCATCTATGTGCAGGCCAACCTGAGGGGCGGCGGCGAGTATGGAGAGGCCTGGCATCTTGCTGGTACCAAGATGAACAAGCAGAACGTGTTCGACGATTTCATTGCCATTGCCGAATGGCTGATAGAGAACAAGTGGACCTCTAAGGAAAAATTAGCCATTCAGGGCGGTTCCAACGGCGGTTTGCTGGTTGGCGCCTGCATGACTCAGAGGCCCGATCTCTACGGAGCGGTTATTGCCCAGGTGGGCGTTATGGATATGCTACGCTACCACAAGTTTACCATCGGTTGGAACTGGGCTCCCGACTACGGCACCAGCGAAGACAACCCCGAGATGTTCGAGTACCTGAAGGGCTATTCACCCTTGCATAACTTGAAGCCCGGCACAAGCTATCCCGCGACTCTGGTGACCACAGCCGATCACGACGACCGCGTTGTCCCTGCCCACTCCTTCAAGTTCGCGGCCACCCTGCAGGAATGCAACGCCGGCCCTAATCCCTGCCTCATCCGCATCGACTCCAAAGCCGGCCACGGCGGCGGCAAACCCCTCGCCAAAGTCCTCGAGGAGCAGGCCGATATCTACGCCTTTATCTTTAAGAATCTGGAAATGTAGTAGAAAGGATAGTGTTGATCTTTTCTTTTAATGGTTGAAGGTCATTGGTCACAATAGTCCATACTGTTGCAATATTAGTATTGTAATAGTCGTGAACCAGAACGTGGCGTAATCCTTCCATCCCTTCCCAGTCTGCTTCTTTATGAGATTCAATAAAGGGGCGGGACAGTTTGTATGCATTCTCTCCGATGCATTGGAGATTATATACAACCGCGTGAAACAGGATCTTATTGGCATTGAGTTCTTCGAGACTAGTAACATCCTTTAGGAATTCTTTAATGTTATCTATTTCTTCTAACATCAATTCCAGTCTTGCTTTGTCGTTTTTTTTATCTCTCATATATTAAATATTTATCGTTATTGGCAGATTCAATAGCAAATGATTTGAGATACCCTTCTTCAACTAAGTCGACATCCCTTTTTATCAGGTCTTCGATATCTAATTTATATCGGATGATTTTCAGTAGAGACAAGTGAGAAGAGTCTTCGTAAGACACCAGCAAATCTAAATCACTTTCGGGGGTTTCTTCCCCGCGGGCGAATGATCCGAAAACCCATGCTTTGGTGACGGGCACCGTGGAGAGATAACTCTGCACCTTGCAAAACATATCTATACGTCTGGTGTCCAGTCTGGCAAGAATGCTTTTCAATTCTTCCCGGACACCCCGCCTGGCAGCATATCTTGCGAGTCTGTTACGGTTGATGCTGTACTGCTCGAAGAACCTCTGGAAGAGTTTACTTTTTTCTTCAGTATTCTTCTTTTTGGAGCACAACAGGTCCACCATTTTCTTTTCTATGGAGGGCACGGCCATGCCTTCTTTAACAAACAAAGGAGCATCGCTGGTGAGCTTATCCAGAATGACATATCCTTCCAACTTTGCAGGGAATGCGGATGCCGCTTTCCGGGTGATTACTTCTTTGCCGCTGGCCTTCAATGCTTCCTGAACTATCTGGAAATCGCTTCTGGCAACGGACACCACAGTGTTCGCCCCTTCGGAAGAAATGCAGGAATTGACCCCGACGCATTTGTCCAGCATGATGGAGTGAACCTCCCTCATGGCTTTTGTAATATCCGGAGAATAGCGCACTTTCGGCACTCTAGAATACATTCCTTTACCTACAGGGTGGATAACCTCTTTCGCTTCCAGGCCTCTGATGGATGCGTATATACTTGTCAGTGGCACATTTGGGCAGGCCAATGCCATTTCACTGGCACTGAACGATTCTTTCCCTTCCAGAAAAGCATCGATGATGTTCTTATATTTAGATGTTCTCATATCCACCGCAAATATAAATATAAATCGGCAATATCACAATAATATTGCCGATTTATATATAAAAGGAATTATCTCTTTATTCCTCTCCGAGGAACATCGGGTCCCAGGCGGGGAGAAGGGTCGGTTTCTGGTTGAGGAGGGCCTGGATGTCGGCGGGGACGTATTTCTTCTCGACGACGAGACGGAACATGTATTCATTGAACCATTCGTCGGTCATGATAATGTTGCCCTTCCAGCCTGTGTCGCCCCAGCTGTTTTCGACCAGCCACTTCTGAGGCACGCCTTCTTTCAGATCCACGCCGATCAGAGTCATGGCGTGGCTGGAACCGCTGGCGTGGGTGAGCACGCGCTGCTTTTTGTCCATGGTGTATTTCACTCCTAGCAGGCTCTCGTAGTCGAAATTGGCGATATCGGCAATACCGCGCTCGCGGTCGAGGAACTTGCCCACGTCGCAGGAGAAATACATGGCGTCGCCGCCCTTGATGGAAGCGATGGCCATCTTCTTGATATCGTCCAGAGGGAGATTGACATAGAGCCAGTTGTGCCCGTCGTAGGTGTGACGGTCATATTCGATCTCGTAAACCTTGCCGTACTCGCGTGCGGGATCGTTCATGAACATAATGTAGTTGTTCTGCAGGTCAAAGCCGACGAATTCCTTATAGAACTCCAGCGGGGTGTAGGTCTTGGTGCTTACCACATTACCCTTGGAATCACGCCTGGTCCACTCGAACTCGGTGGGAGGCACGCCCAAAGTGAGAGCCAGGATGCGATAAACCTCTTTCAGCATCTCCACCTTCATCTTCTGGAGATCCGCCTTCTTCCCGGCATCGCGAAGCGCGAGGCCATCCTGACGCAGCAGGTTGGCAAGTTGTCCGCGGATGGCGGAGGTGCTGTTGGCGCTCAAACTCTCGGGAAAGATCTCCGCCGGCACTACGCCATACTTGGTCACGAGGTCGGCAACTCCGGTAAAGGTGCCGCCGTCGGCAATGGGATGTGCGAAGAGCCAGTCCACGGTGCGGTCGTCGATGGGCTTATTGCGGGTGTCGATAACTGCCTGGAGGAAGAGGTTTGCCTTCTCCAACTGGTCGTAGAAGAAGCAGTAGTTCTGGCTGAACTTGAACTCGCCAAGGTCGAAACGCTGGATTGCGGATGCGCGGAGCACGTTGAGGCCGGTGAAGAGCCAGCAGCGTCCGGAGGACTTCTGGTTGGTGCGGCCGACTGTTTTGATCACGTCGGAGAAGTGTGTGTCTATCATCACAGAGCGGTCTGCATTCTTAGCCAGGGTGGCCAGCGGAGTGGTGTTCATGGCATTGCGCAGGGCCTTGTCGGTGGCGCTGCCTTCGTATCCCTTCTGGATTTCGGAGAGGACGGAAGCATCGATGGCTCCCTTCTGTGCAAAGGCGCTCACGCTGAGCAGCATCATTGCGATTGAAAATAACTTCTTCATATTGATAATTGTTTCAGTTTGCTTTTGGATGCTGGAGCAAGGGCCACCACCAGACCAATCAGGGCTACTCCTATGGCGGAAAACAGCACATCCGTGAGTTTTAGCACCACCGGATAGGCATCGACCACAAAGTTGCCTGGCATCTTCACCAGACCGAAATGCTGCTGCAGCAGGGCCAGCCCCACGCCCAGCACCACTCCTATGACCATCCCCAGCAGAGAAATCAGCCATCCTTCCAGCACGAAGATGCGGTGTATCAGGGCATCATCCGCGCCCATCGCGCGCAGAGTTGCGATATCCTCTTCCTTTTCTATTATCAGCATTGAGAGGGAACCGAAGATATTGAGGGCGATAATGACGACTATGAATATGAGTATCAGGAAGATGGCGGCCTTCTCGTAGCGCATCATCTTGTAGAGGGCTTCGTCCTGCATGTAGCGGTCCTGTACTATATACTCCTGGCCCAGTTGCTGTCTCAGGTTCCGGCAGAAGCGCTTGACATGCTTCTTCCCAAGGCCGTCGGCGTAGCGTATTTCCACCGAAGAGACCTCCTCGGAATAGCCTGTGAGTGAGCGCATTACACTGATGGGGAGGATGATTGTGCCTTCCGCTCCTGCCTCGGAGGTGTGTGGGAGATCCATCAGGCTGGAGGCATAGAATTCCGCGGTGTGAAGGGATGCTGCCGGATTGGAAGGAGAGATGTTGCCCGTGCGGTCTGGGTACCAGGCCTGGATGGGGGAGAGGAACTTGGGATTGATTCCAAGTTTCCAGGCGAGGTCCTTGCCCACTACCGCCAGATTCACTTCCTCCCGCTTAAGTTGCAGGCCGGTTTCTTCGGCATACACCTCATCCACTCCCTTGGCATTCACCACACTCTGGCGGCCTTCGTAGGAGATGAAGATTTTGTCGCTGATGATGGAGGAGATGCTGCCTGCCTCGGGAGCATCGTAGAGCCAGTCGAATGCAGGGCCCTCGGGGACGAACACCTTGCCCTCCGCAGGCACTATCCGCAAATCCGCCTCCACCGAAGCCATATTCTGCTCGATAATGCCGTTGAAGCCGTTGAACACCGATAGCACCAATATCAGCGCCGCGGTGCCCAGGGCCATGCCTGCCGCACTTATCGCAGAGATTATGTTGATCACATTGTGTGATTTTCTCGCGAAAAGGTAACGGCCGGCTATGTAGAGGGGGAGTCTCACTTCTTAAGAAGTTCTTCTATGTGTTCCGCATAGTCGATGGAGGTGTCCAGATAGAACGAGAGTTCAGGCACTATGCGCAACTGCTTGCCAACCTTGCGGCCGAGTTCTCCGCGCAGGGCGCGGTTCTGGTCCTGAAGAGAGAACATCACCGCAGCCTGTTTGTCGGAGGGGAAAATGCTGACATATACCTTGGCCACGGAGAGATCCGGGCTGATGCGCACTTCGCTCACGGTCACCATGGCACCGCCGAAAGCGGCCATTCCTTTGCCTCGGATAATCTCCGCCAGATCTTTCTGAATTTCGCGGGCAACCTTGAGTTGCCTGGTGGAGGGAGCCTTTTCCATATTACTTGACGATGATGATATAGTAGTCTTTCTTTCCCTTCTGGGCGAGGATGTACTTGCCGTCGATAATATCGGCCTCGGTGATCTGCCCGGAGGGGTCTGTGAACTTATCCTTGTTGATGCTGACTCCGTTGCCCTGGATCATCTTGCGCGCCTCGCCCGTGGAGGGGAAGACAGCAGTCTCGACTGCCAGGAAGTCCTGCACGGGGCAGGGGAGTTTGTCTTTGGAGATCTCGAAGGTGGGCACACCGTCGAACACCGCCAGGAAGGTGCGCTCGTCCAACTTGCGCAGATCCTCCGATGTGCTCTTGCCGAAGAGCATCTGGGAGGCGGCAACGGCGTTATCGTATTCCTTCTCCCCGTGAACCATGATGGTAACTTCTTTTGCCAGAAGTTTTTGCAGGGTCCTGCGGCCGGGGTCGGCGCGGTGTTCCTCGATAGCCGCCTCGACTACGGGGCGCTCCAGCATGGTGAAGATCTTGATGTAACGCTCGGCATCCTCATCGCTGACGTTCAGCCAGAACTGATAGAACTGGTAGGGAGTAGTGCGCTCCGGATCGAGCCATATATTTCCCTTCTCCGTCTTGCCGAACTTGCCGCCGTCAGACTTGGTGATGAGGGGGCAGGTGAGTGCGTATGCATCCTTTCCGAGCACTTTGCGGATGAGTTCGGTGCCGGTGGTGATGTTGCCCCACTGGTCGGCGCCGCCAAGTTGCAGGCGCACGTCATTATGCTGGAAGAGATAGAGGAAATCGTATCCCTGGAGCAACTGGTAGGTGAATTCGGTGAAAGACATGCCCTCGCTGGAGTCGCGGGAGAGACGTTTCTTCACGGAATCCTTGCTCATCATATAATTGACTGTGATGAGCTTGCCTATGTCGCGGGTGAAGTTGATGAAAGTGTAGTCTTTCATCCAATCGTAGTTGTTCACCAGTTCCGCCTTGTTGGGCGCATCAGATTCGAAATCGAGGAACTTGCCCAACTGGGCCTTTATGCAGGCCACGTTGTGGGCCAGAGTGGCCTCGTCCAGCAGATTGCGCTCGGCACTCTTCATCGAAGGATCCCCGATCATGCCGGTGGCGCCTCCCACGAGTGCGAAAGGCTTGTTTCCACAGGCCTGGAAGTGCTTGAGAATCATTATGCTGACCAGATGCCTGATGTGCAGGGAATCCCCTGTAGGGTCGATTCCTACATAGGCAGAC